>NZ_MUES01000010.1:0-79827 GCF_001995745.1 Salinivibrio sp. ML323
GAATAAGATCTATGTCATAAAAAGGTCAAAAACATGCTCTATGTCATATTATTCGTATTAAAAATTAAGTCGTGATTGATATTTTTCTCTGCGTAATTAGTCTGAGGATGTGGTTACACGAAATGTGTAAGCAGCGGGGGAAAGCTGAAATATATTTCTCAGTTTTCAAATCGGTTTTGCACTCGACAAAACTTAATAAATCAACGAGGCAAAGCCAGTATCTTGCAGATAGCAGGAGTCTTTCATGAATAAAATGTTTAGCGTATCGACATTAGCTGCAGCTGTTTTTAGTGCGGTGGTGGCGGCGCCAGCAATGTCACAAACATTATCCTCAGAGACATCACCTTTTTTTACTGAATCTACCTTAAGTGGGAATCTCAATTTTTGGATGCGATCCCGTGATCGCGCAGGTACAGATGCCAACGGCAACGATACGGCCAAAGAAACCAACCTTGACCATGGCTCTATCTATGCAAATCTTGCCTTTAACTCAGGCTATGCTGCGGAAGTGGTTGGACTTGATTTGATGGCCTTTAGTACCTTTGATATGTGGCAAAACGGTAGCCCGGACCACGAAATGAACTTTTGGGGCGTGAATAACCCCTTTGATAAAGAGCCAGATGATAGCGAATGCACGGGCGCATGGGACGATGTGTGCACGGATAATGGTGTATCTCTGGCTACTGCGGCGGCTAAGTTTAAATTTGGCGAAAACGTAACGGCGAAGCTGGGTTATTTTCAGCCTTCAGTACCAAGCACGATTGGTATTAACTGGTCGTTTGCGCCGGGCACTCATGTGGGTGGGGAGTTAGGTCTGAGTGTCGATAATCTTGATCTGGGCCTTGTGGTCTCCGAGCGCTATAAAGCGCCTTGGTTTAAAGAAACCTATGAATTTCAAACGACCGATGGTGAAGACGCTGGTACCGCCTATTCGTTAGGGGCGCGGTATACATTGGATAATGATGTTTCTATCGATGCGGCTTATGGGGCTTTAAGTGACGGTGACCGTTGGAATGCCCATCTCAAAGTCAAAGGCACCACTGAGGGTGGCGTGTATTGGTCGCCGCAACTTTATGTGGTCGATGATGATGAGCAATATGATAGCACGGCATTCCAGCTAGCGATGCTTACCAGTATGTCATCGGGGCAGTACTCATATCGTGCAGAGGCCACCTATACCGAAGCCGACTCCGGCGATCCTGCCAAGGTGCAAAATTTAGCGTATCGCTTGACGAGTCAATATGGTGGCTCGAACGGTACCTATGACATTTGGTGGAATAACCGCTCGGACTTTAACCACGATGAAGAATTGGCGGTATTTGGGTCGTTATCGCGTGATTTCTCGGATATTGGTGCAAAAGGCTTTAGTGCAGGCTTTAACGGCGCTTATGGCTTTGGCTCATCCGCCAAGGGATACGATGATCTAAAAGAATACTCTTATAGCCTGTTTGCGAATTACGCCATTCAAACGGGTGCACTTAAAGATGCGAAAGTAAGCTTCTACTTCACGCAGTACTTTAACGATACCGATGCGCCGAGCTGGAAAGGGTATACCAATCTCTTCCAAGACGAAGATGACTTTAAGCTAACGTTAGCGATTCCTTTCTCCATTAAGTAACGTCTTTTTTGGTACTGTCTTTTAGCTGGGCCTAGCGCTCAGCTTTTTTTATGTGCTGTGCAATCAAACTACATCAGGTTGCCAGCGCATTTGGGTGAATATCACTGGCTTTGGTTAATCGTGATCTCAAGTCAAAATGCTGCTAATTACTGGCAATGCCCACACAATATTCGACCCTTTATCTTTCCACCAAAAATCACTATGACAAAACAAGTAAAAAGTCGCACTAAGTCGCTTAACAGCATAGTATGTCGCTAGCATATTGATAGATTGGTCAGCCTTGGTAAAGTGACCCTATAATCACTAACAAATAAAACGTTGAATTAATGAGAGAGGGTATGATGAGTAAGAAGCGCCGCTATTCATCGGAAGTGGTTGATGGGGTGTCTAAAGCACCGGCTCGTGCCATGTTGCGCGCGACTGGCTTTGAAAAGCAGGATTTCTCAAAACCGCAAGTGGGCATTGCTTCGACTTGGAGCATGGTGACACCGTGCAATATGCATATCAACGAACTGGCCGATCATGCCTGCAGTGGTGTGGACGCTGATGGTGGCAAGGGCGTTATCTTTAATACCATTACCATTTCTGATGGTATTGCCAATGGTACGGAAGGTATGAAGTATTCTTTGGTCTCTCGTGAAGTGATCACGGACTCCATTGAAACGGTTGCGGCATGCCAAGGTTTTGATGGCTTGGTGACCATTGGTGGTTGCGATAAAAACATGCCCGCTTGCGTTATTGCCATGGCCCGACTTAACCGGCCTTCTATTTTTGTCTATGGCGGAACGATCAAACCGGGTGCAAATCATACCGATATCGTGTCTGTATTCGAGGCAGTGGGTCAGCATGCTAAAGGCGATATTGAATTAATAGATGTCGAAAAGATAGAGAAAACGGCCATTCCTGGCGCAGGTTCTTGTGGTGGTATGTACACCGCGAATACGATGGCATCCGCTATTGAAGCCTTGGGATTAAGTTTGCCGGGCAGTTCAGCTCAAGAAGCGATCTCACAAGATAAGCGTGCGGATTGCGAAGCGGCGGGTAAAGCGGTGGTGCGTTTAATCGAAGAGGGCATTCGCCCCTCAGACATTATGACGCGGGAAGCATTTGAAAATGCCATCACTGTGACCATTGCGCTTGGCGGTTCAACCAATGCGGTGCTGCATTTGTTGGCTATGGCGAATACGGTTAATGTAGATTTAAGCTTGGATGACTTTACACGCCTAGGGCAAAAAGTCCCTGTGCTTGCGGATTTGCGTCCAAGTGGTCAGTACATGATGTCAGAGCTTGTGGCCATTGGTGGTATTCAACCATTGATGAAGCGTCTATTGGACGCGGGTCTATTGCATGGTGATTGCTTAACGGTGACAGGAAAAACCTTGGCGGAGAACTTAGAGGAGGTTGAAGACTATCCTGATCACCAAGATATTATTCGTCCGTTTGATAATCCTATTAAGCAAACCAGTCACTTGGTGGTATTGAAAGGCAATGTCTCTCCGACGGGGGCCGTGGCAAAAATCTCGGGCAAAGAGGGTACGCAGTTTACTGGTCGTGCTCGCGTATTCCACTCTGAAGAAGAAGCCTTGCAAGCGATTTTAGATGGCAAGATCGTAAAAGGGGATGTGATTGTTATTCGCTACGAAGGACCCAAAGGGGGCCCAGGCATGCGCGAAATGTTGAGTCCAACTTCTGCCGTGATGGGGCGTGGCTTGGGTAACGACGTTGCACTGATCACGGATGGTCGCTTCTCTGGGGGGAGTCATGGTTTTGTCGTAGGCCATGTGACACCGGAAGCCATGGATGGTGGCCCCATCGCAATAATTGAAGATGGTGACACCATTTCTATTAATGCTGATGATATGTCGATTGATGTCGATTTAACGCAAGCCGAAATGAATCAGCGTTTAAGTCAGTGGCAACAGCCAGAGCCACGATACAAACGCGGCGTATTGGCAAAATATGCCAATACTGTGATTTCCGCAGCGGAAGGGGCGGTGACTGACCAAGATCTAAAACTATAAATCGTTGTTGAGTTTTACGGTTTATCACTTGGTTGCTCAGCCAGTCTTAGCGCTTCACCAAGGTTTGAATGTGCTGTGCAATCAAATTACATAAGGTTGCCAGCGCATTTTGGTGAGCAACACCGGTTTTGGTTAATCGCGCTCTCGAGTAAAAATGCTGTCAATCAGTGATAAGGCTCTCAAGCTGATGATAAAGCGGTCGGATGTCTTATCGTTGAAATAGTACTGGCTGGAGCCTCGTTCTATGATACACGCGAACACTTTTTAACTAAAACAGGGTTACGTATGGAATGGTATTTAAAAGTGCTGCGTAATTATGCCACTTTTTCAGGGCGCGCCCACCGTCGCGAGTATTGGATGTTCTTTCTGATTAACTTTTGTATCTCGTTGGCGCTTAACATTGTCGCTGAAGCAACGGGATTAGTGTTGCTGAGCATTGTGTATTCATTGGCGGTACTACTGCCAACCTTAGCGGTGACATCAAGACGTTTGCATGATACCGGGCGCTCAGCATGGTGGTTGCTCATCTCACTGATCCCTATTCTCGGAATGCTTGTATTGCTGGTGCTTTGCGCGTTGGAAGGGGATCAAAATAGCAACCAATACGGTTCTAACCCCCAGCTTGCGGAAGGTGTTTAGCACGATGGAGTGACTTGCTTGCATGAGAACGGCTGTTACGACAAACACCGAGTTTGATGACAGTCGATAGCCTGCTCATGGCGAGTGACTCGGTTTTTCAGCATTCCTCTTTCCAACTTAGGTGCTACATGATTATACTCGAGCCCTACCAATTAGTTGACGCTAGTTTTTCTCCGTGGCGTCCTATTTATTTAGACGTTGCTCAGGCCCTGTCTGATCGTATCTCGACACCTGATATTGAGGTACTGCATTTTGGCTCCACGTCAGCCAAAGTAGGAGGCAAGGGGATTATTGATTTATCCATTCTCTATCGTTCCGGCGAACGCGACCATGCTGTCGCTCATCTCTATGCACTCGGTTTTCAAGATCAGCATAGTGATCAGCCTTTTCCCGAACACCGTCCTCGCAAAGATGCTTCTGTAACCTATCAAGGTGAGCGGTTTCTGATCCATGCTCACGTGATTGAAAAAGACAGTGATGAGCATCATCGCCAAATGGCGTACAAACAGTATTTGCTCGATAACCCTAGTGTACGCATTGAATATGAAAACAAAAAGCGCGCCATACTCGCTCAAGGTGTGCGTGATCAAGATGTTTACGTTAAGCACAAAGCTCCTTTTGTAAAGGGGGTTTTGGCGGAACTTTAAAGGCGCATGTGCAGCATGATTCACCTCTATCGTTCTGCCTGCTTTTCAACCATCTGAATCAAAAAGAATAAAAGGGCTATTGACCTCGGGTTAAATTTCATTAAAGTACAGTCTCGTTCGCAGCGCAGTCTGCGGACCATGGTGCTACCACGCATAACTGCGTTGCCCTGGTGGTGGAATTGGTAGACACAAGGGATTTAAAATCCCTCGGCGTTCGCGCTGTGCCGGTTCAAGTCCGGCCCGGGGCACCATAGCACTTTCATAATCCCTATCTGTATTCTATCTCGAGTAAAATAGTCTCATTCTGTCGCGCCTCAAACACAGAGAGCTTGGCGTTTTCTGATACGCAGTAGGTCGCTACGAATAATTGCATAATCGCCGATAGTTTAAGGATGCTGACAAGCGGTAATAGCGCTTTGTGTCTTTGCCGCGCTCCGGTAGGATAGCGAGAGGAGGGCGGCATGAATCTAACCCAAATTGATGCGTTTTGTGCAGTCGCAGAGACTGGCTCAGTGTCTGAAGCTGCACGTCAGCTGGATGTGAATCGTTCACGATTGAGTATGGCGATTAAAGCGCTAGAACAATCACTTAACGCTGAATTGTTCTATCGCACCGGTAACCGTCTGACACTGTCGGAAATCGGCAAAGCCGTTTACAAAGATTTCGAGAGTATATCGGTCACCGCGGCCCGCATTCGTCGCACGTGCGAGCAAGCGAACGCGGGCTTTAATGCCGAAGTGTGGATCGCGCGTGATGATGCGATCCCCGATCAACTTTGGCAGGACTGGGCGCACCAGCTAAACAAGCGCTTTACGGCGACGTCCTTCAACCTCGTATTGGCGTCGAGCGGTGATCTGGCCAATTTGGTTGAAACGCAACAAGTCGATTTTGCCTTTGGAGTAGACTACGAACGGATTGACGATCCGCGCATCAACTATCAACCGCTGGGTAAAATTCGCATGATGTCGGTGTGCAACAGTGAGCATCCATTGAGTCGATTGCGTCGAGTCAGTGATGATCAATTGCGTAATGCCATGCAAGCGGTAATGGTCTATCTCAATGAAAAAGACAATCCCGAGCTGCAACCTTTCTCACGCCGCTACATTGGCTTTTCCAGTTTTGAATATATGCTCAATACCATCTTACAAGAAGAAGCGTGGGGCGTGTTGCCTGAGCCGCTGATCCGGCAATACTTACGAGAACAGCGCTTAGCAGTGATCAAACATACCTATGGTTTGACCCAAGAAGACTATTGTCTATTCACCGCCTCAGGGATGGCCGAGCATCCGGGAATCCAATGGCTGAGTGATAGCATTACTAACTACTTGTTTGATTTCTAAATACGCGGCTCGATAAGTGGTTTTTCAATAGGTTGCCATACAGGTTAAGCAAAACTTAACCTAGGTTAAAAAGTTTAAGATTTTCTGAACACCTACCGAGCGCTACAATGCCGTCACTGATTTTTACTGAGCATAATTATGACCGCATACACGCGTTATCTTCCTTTTTCATTGGCTGTGTTAGCCTGTTTAACCCCTTGGGTAAGCTCGCCGATCGCTCTGGTGCTGGGCTTTTTGTTAACCTCCTTGGGCTGGGTACCAAGCGCAATCCCCCTCACCAAAATCACCAAAAAATTGCTGGCTTATTCGATTGTGGGTCTAGGGTTTGGTATCCCACTGCAAGAGGCACTCGCCGTGACAGGCGATGGGATAGGGCTGATTATTGCCACCATTGCAGGCACGCTGGTTTTTGGCACATTACTGGCCAAACTGATGGGACTGGATAAAAAGACCGGTCACCTGATTGCCTCAGGCACTGCGATTTGTGGCGGCAGTGCAATCGCAGCTGTCTCGCCCGCTATCAACGCAGATGATAAAGAAATTGGTTTGGCGTTAGGCACGGTGTTTGTGTTGAATTCATTGGCGCTGTTTGTGTTTCCTATGGTAGGACATGCGCTGGGGCTAGATCAGCACACGTTTGGAACCTGGGCGGCAATCGCGATTCATGATACGTCATCGGTGGTGGGCGCGGCGTCCGCTTATGGTGAGCAAGCACTAACGACCGCGACCACCCTCAAACTTGCGCGCGCATTATGGATTGTGCCTGTGGCGTTTGTCAGTGCACTCATGTTTCGCAGTCACGCTAAAAAAATCACGATTCCGTACTTTATCGTTTTCTATTGTCTGGCGATTGGTATCAGTGATGTCTTTGTCCAAGCGCAACCTATCTATGAAGTGATTTTCGCCATTTCAAAGCAAGTATTAGTGGTGTGTTTATTCTTAATCGGCTGCAGTATTTCTGTTACCCAGCTACGCAAGGCAGGCCCTAAGCCTTTACTGTTTGGTGTTGCGCTGTGGGTGATTATCTCCTGTACATCGCTTGCTTGGCTGCTGCTCGCTGCCTAGTCTCCATCGTTGCCTCAGGTTCACTCATGCGGCGTGTCCTGAGGTAAACGTAATACCGCGACCAACAGAAACGCACTGAGTGCCGCACCAAACTGCCACCATCCTGTGCTGGTTATCGCGAGGAAAAGCTGCAAGCCAATTGCCGCGAGTAACACGCCTTTTCTCATCTTCTTAGTCCATAAAGAATCTAAATTTAGATTTAGTATGCGTAAAAGTTATATACAAGCAAAATGCGATTTAGCGCTATCTCATAACTAAAATTTGTTTAGAACACTCACTGTCAGAAATATTGACAGTTATTTTTTCTTGTAAGGAATTGAAATGACATGGATTTTATTGGAATATTTACAGAGTGATGAAAATGTCAGCAAGTTCGTGTTTGTAAAGCGGCGCAGTAGCACCAAGAATATGTGCGTGTTTTCTACTTTTGGTGTTTTATGTCTCCTCAAAACGTGATCAATGAAAAGTCAGTATTAGTGTTTTCAGCCCTTCTCGCATTGGGGTTTGCCATCGCCGGCCTTGCCGTTGGATGGATTGCTGGCTCTTTAGTGATTATGTTCGACGGTATCTACTCCTTGATTAGTCTAGTGTTAACTTTGTTGTCACTGGGAGCGTCATGGTATATCCACTCGCGTTACGCAAGGCCGATCACACGTGCGCTGCTGACACCGCTTGTTGTCGCCATTAAAGGCGCCGTGATTATGCTGCTTGTGAGTTATTCTCTGTATGAAGCGGTCTCTTCCTTGGTCGAAGGCGGACGTGCGGTTAACCCGTCATTGGCGGTACTGTTTGGTATTGTCAACGTGGTGGGTTGCGGTTACGGATGGTGGATGATTGCACGTAAAAACCGGGCAGGGCAAAGCCAGTTGGTGGAGGCGGAATCGCGCCAGTGGCAAATGGACACCTTATTAAGTCTGGCGGTCACCTTGGGCTTTCTAGGTGCTTGGTTAGTGGCGCATTCACCCTGGTCGGATTATGCGGTTTATGCAGATCCTATGATGATGGTGTTGATGTCGTTCTACTTCATCAAAGTGCCATTTGTCATGGTGCGTAACGCGTTAAAAGAGCTCGCGCCTGTTACAGTAAAGTGGTATCGCACCCGCTCAATGGCGTAATCAGAACACGCCGCAATACGGACCTACCCAAACGATCCTATATCCGTGCAGGGGTCGATAGATGCTGAGGCGGCGTTTAGCCGCCTTATTTATGTCACCTTATGCACTATAACTTTTTTGATTGGCTTTCATATCAACCTAGATACTGTGACCGATTTCAACGTAGTGTGACGGTATACATTTTGTTCTTTATGCTCGTCTGTTGAGGTGTTGACAGCAGAACGTCGCGACGGCGCTTACACTGAAAAGTAACCATAGCGCTGTAGTAGAGAGAGAATGTTGCATATAGCAAAAGCGGAGTTAAATAATCTAGACGCCCTCATGGTGTTATTTGACCAGTACCAGCGCTGGCTCGCGATTCGTCCTCCGCTCAGCCAAACAAGGGCGTTTACTGAGCAACGGTTGCGCGAGCAAGATACTTGTATATTGACCGCTTCTTACCAATCCTCCATGGTGGGATTTGTCCACCTAACACCTTTGTATTCATTGGCGAGGGCGCGCCGTGGCTTAATTATTAACGATTTGTACGTGCAGCCGGATTCACGGCGACAAGGTGTCGCGCGGGCGTTAATCTCGCACGCTCTCAAGGAGGCTCGTGCCCGCCAAGCCGCTTGCTTATTGCTACAAACCCATCAAAGCAACCATGCCGCTCATCATCTTTTTGAATCTTTTGGTTTTATTTGCGACGTTAGCCAGTACTATTTTCTGGACGTAACCGATTAACGGGTGACGAAAGGAGTAGCGAATGGCGTACGATTTTGATGCCCAGACGGTCTCACTCACGCAACCTTGGTTGGCGGGTAAGCACGCTGGGCAATGAGCTCGCAGCCGCTTGTGTACTACAATGCGAGTTTAGTGAGGTAGTGATGGCTTAACGTCAGTGAGCGTGCCAGTGGTTTGGGTAGGGTGTCGATTTCGAGGCTATCAAGCAGGTTTTTCACATGCAGCCCAAGTTCGGTATCACCACTGATACTGAGTTGGCGCTGGAAAAACAGCGTATCCGGATCGCAATAGTGGGTCGCCATTTTTAAAAACGCTAACCAATCTCCCTCGATACTGGCGTCTTCTTCCCCAGACAAGCGCACCAATAATTGGTTGTCTTCGTTCAGCGACACGAACCAATTGGCGTTGAGATCGCGCAAACCAATGCGAATGGTACGGCCAGCAAGAAAGTCGAACTCTTCCTCCGCCAGCGGCACGGCAAAAGCGGTATTCATCAATTTAGTCAACACCTGGGCCTGTAGCCCTTGTGGTAACTGAGTGATCGCTTTTAGCCCTGGTGTAATCAGGTTGGGCTGAGGCAGTGGCAGGGCAAGGGGTTGTTGGGTGATTGGGTTAACGAGCATTTGGCTTTCCTTTGGTGCCAATGGTTGAATGCTACTAGAGTAGCGAGGTAGGAGGCGCTGCCATTGGATCCGAGTCAAAAATAAGAGGAGTTTTTGTGCCAACAGCGTCATTTATCGCGATTCTTATCATCATGGATAAGTGAGCTTGATACATATCAACCCCCCACATTGGCAACGCCCTTATCTTAGCCGGACAATCATAAAATGGAATGCAATGTTATGGAGCTCCTTTGTCCGGCGGGCAATATTCCGGCGGTTAAAAAAGCGATCGAACATGGCGCCGATGCGGTGTATGTTGGCTTAAAAGACGATACCAATGCGCGCCATTTTGCGGGGCTGAACTTCACCGATAGCAAATTGCAGCGCGCCAGTCAGTATGTACATGACCACGGCAAAGACTTGCACGTTGCCATTAATACCTTTGCCCATCCTGATGGTTGGCGCCGTTGGCAATATGCGATTGATAGCGCCGCCGGAAATGGCGCTGATGCGCTGATCCTCGCTGACATGGCCTGTTTAGATTACGCCGCCAGCACCTATCCCGATTTGGATATACACCTTTCCGTGCAAGCATCCGCCACTAACGCTGGGGCGATCCGCTTCTATCAGCAGCAATATGGCGTTAAACGGGTGGTATTGCCGCGGGTGCTGTCTATTCATCAGGTTAAACAACTGGCACGCGATACCGATGTCGATTTAGAGGTATTTGCCTTCGGCAGCCTGTGCATTATGGCTGAAGGGCGCTGTTATTTATCGTCTTATCTTACCGGCCAATCGCCCAATACCGTGGGCGCTTGCTCACCGGCAGCATTCGTGCGCTGGCAAGATACTGAGCATGGGTTGGAGTCGCGCTTAAATGGCGTCTTGATTGATCGGTACCAAGCCGATGAAAAAGCGGGGTATCCCACCCTGTGCAAAGGTCGTTTCTGTGTCGATGGCAACCGCTATCACGCACTGGAAGAGCCCACCAGTTTGAACACCTTAAGTGTCCTGCCTGAGCTTTATCGCGCCGGGATCAAATCGGTCAAAATCGAAGGTCGTCAGCGCAGCCCTGCGTATGTGGAGCAAGTTGCACGGGTATGGCGTCAAGCGATTGATCGCTGTGTCGCAGACCCTGATGCGTTTGATATTGCACCGGATTGGGCTCATTCGCTCGATAGCCTTTCTGAAGGGGTGCAAACCAGTTTGGGTGCTTACCATCGCAAATGGCAATAAGGAATTATGATGCAATTTTCTCTCGGGCCAATCCTGTATTACTGGCCCAAGGCTGAGGTTGAAGCCTTTTATCAAGCGGCGGCAGACAGCCAAGCCGATGTGATTTATCTCGGCGAAACCGTCTGTGCTAAGCGGCGAGAGCTGAAAACCAAAGACTGGATCGGGCTCGCGCGTGAGCTGGCTGAGTCTGGTAAACAAGTGGTGCTCTCGACCATGGCGCTGATTGAAGCGCCCTCAGAGCTGACCATGCTAAAACGCTACTGTGACAATGATGATATTCGCATTGAAGCGAATGACGTGAGTGCGGTGCAATTTTTAAGCGAGCGTCGACAGCCCTTTGTGGTGGGGGCGGCCATCAATTGCTATAACCCGCAAACATTAAAGCAATTTGTCGACTTAGGCATGACACGCTGGGTGATGCCGGTGGAGCTTTCGCGCGATTGGTTGGTGAATATGTTGAACGGCTGTGATGCACTGGGTATTCGCGACCAGTTTGAGGTGGAGGTGACTGGCTATGGTTACTTACCACTGGCTTATTCGGCACGCTGTTTTACTGCACGCTCAGAAAACCGTGCCAAAGATGACTGCGAGCTGTGCTGCCTCAACTACCCCAATGGACGGTTAACGGAATCCCAAGAGGGTCAAGCCGTATTTGTGCTGAACGGCATTCAAACCCAGTCTGGGCAGTGCACCAATCTCATTAACGATTTACCGTCGATGCAAGGGCTGGTGGATGTGGTGCGGTTAAGCCCACTGTCGCTTGACACCTTGCACTGGGTAGACAAATTCCGTGCTAACCAAGCAGGCAATAATCCGCAACCGCTCAACCACGATTGCAACGGCTATTGGCACCACTTGGCAGGCATGACACAAATCATCGAGTAGTTGACGTTTCCTTTCAAGGGTGTGGGTAGAGTCACTGCATCAGTCTGATTTATCGGCCAGTATCTAGTGTTGTAGTTTGACTAAACAATTGCATCAGGCGGTTGAGAGCCAGAACACCCCAAGACTTGAAAAGGAACACAAGGATGCAAGTGAGACGTGCCTCGGTTGAGGACTTGGATGCCATCTTCGCCCTGAATGTACAAATTGGTGACATGCATCATCAACATGCGCCGCATCTGTTTGCAACGCCTGACCCAAGTGGTCGGGCGTTTTTGCAGCAAGCACTGCAAGAAGAGGATAAGTACTTCTGGGTGGCAGAGCATCAACACAACGTGATTGGCTTTTTGTCGGCAAGGCTGGAGTCGTTTGAACATATTCCTCATCTGGTCGACGATCCCATGTGTCATGTGAATACCATCGTGGTTGATCGTGATGCTCGTGGAACCGGGGCGGGCAAAGCGTTAATGGCTGCGTGTACCCAATGGGCGAAAGACAATCATGCCACTGTGATAAAACTAGAAGTGATGACGTTTAATCAGGATGCACAGGCGTTTTATCAAGCGCTGGGGTTTACCCCAGACTCTATCACCATGATGCAAAGATTGAATTGCAAGCCGGAGGAGCCAGCACAATGATTGATAAAGATACCGTGATGCGGGTGGCACGACCCACTGACAATTTGGCCGATATTACCAACATGTATTGTGATGGGCTGGGGTTTGAGCTATTGGCGACGTTTTCTGGCCATAATGATTTTGATGGTGCCATTATTGGTCACCCACACCACAACTATCATCTTGAATTTACGCATCATCGCGGCACGCATGTCGGTCCAGCGCCCTCACAAGAGAATTTACTGGTTTTTTATTTGCCGGATCACGCCGCATGGCAGGCTGCCTGTCAACAAATTGAAGCCGCTGGGTTTAAACCTGTGCCGAGCTACAATAGCTACTGGGATAAAGACGGCTGCACCTTTGAAGATCTGGATGGTTATCGTGTGGTGCTTCAAAATCGCGAATGGGCATGGTGAATGTGAGTTAGCGCGTCGCTCATAAGTTATTGGCTATTAACATTATTGGCATAACAGATTAGCGCTTTGTGTGATTATCTATTAACGTTACTCATGTTTAGTTAGCAATAACTAATGATAGCGTCAGTGCGGTCTAGTCWGGTGTTTTAGCGTTCGCACTGATGGATAAAACATAAGGAGAAAGCAATGTCTCAGCAACGCTCAACGTCGGGCGGTCAATGCCCCGTGATGCATGGTGGCGCAACATCGGAAGAGATGGCACACAAAACCTGGTGGCCCAACGCACTTAACCTCGACATTCTTCATCAGCACGACACAAAATCAACGCCGTTTGATAACGATTTTGATTACCCGTCAGCCCTAAAAACACTCGATATTGACGCACTTAAAAATGACGTTAAGTCGCTACTTACCGACAGTCAGTCATGGTGGCCTGCCGACTGGGGACATTATGGCGGTTTGATGATTCGCATGGCGTGGCACTCCGCGGGGAGCTATCGCATTGCCGACGGCCGCGGTGGCGGTGCGACCGGTAATCAACGTTTTGCGCCTTTAAACTCATGGCCGGATAACGCCAACCTCGATAAGGCCCGTCGCCTTCTATGGCCGATTAAGAAAAAATACGGCAACAAAATTAGTTGGGCAGATTTGATCTTGCTCGCGGGCACGCTGGCGTATGAATCGATGGGGCTAAAAACCTACGGGTTTGCGTTTGGGCGTGAAGACATTTGGCATCCAGAGAAGGATACTTATTGGGGCGCAGAAAAAGAATGGTTGGCCCCAAGTGATGCAGAGAACAGCCGTTACTCTGGCGCACGCGATCTCGAAAATCCACTTGCCGCAGTGATGATGGGGCTGATTTATGTTAACCCTGAAGGGGTAGATGGCAACCCAGATCCGCTCAAAACTGCCCATGATATGCGTGTCACGTTTGAGCGCATGGCGATGAATGATGAAGAAACCGTCGCGCTAACTGCCGGTGGCCATACCGTGGGTAAATGTCACGGCAATGGCGATGCGAGCGTATTAGGACCTGAGCCTGAAGCGGCCGACGTTGATGAGCAAGGCTTAGGCTGGAATAACCACCAAGCGCGCGGCATTGGTCGCGATACGGTCACCAGTGGCATTGAAGGGGCTTGGACTACCCATCCCACGCAATGGGATAACGGCTACTTTTATCTCCTGTTTAACTATGAGTGGGAATTGAAGAAAAGCCCTGCGGGTGCCTGGCAGTGGGAGCCTATCGACATCAAAGAAGAAGATAAACCTGTTGATGTTGAAGACCCCTCGATTCGTCGTAACCCCATCATGACCGATGCCGATATGGCACTCAAAATGGACCCGGCCTATCGCAAAATCTCTGAACGCTTTTATCAAGACCCTGACTACCTGGCAGACGTCTTTGCTAAAGCCTGGTTTAAACTCACGCACCGCGATATGGGGCCCAAGTCACGTTACATCGGCCCAGATGTGCCGAGTGAAGACTTGATTTGGCAAGATCCCGTGCCTGCAGGACGTACCGATTATGACGTGGCAGCGGTAAAAGCAGATATTGCCAATAGTGACCTGACGTTGGCAGAGAAAGTGACCA
Organism: Salinivibrio sp. ML323; assembly: GCF_001995745.1. NCBI lineage: Bacteria > Pseudomonadati > Pseudomonadota > Gammaproteobacteria > Vibrionales > Vibrionaceae > Salinivibrio > Salinivibrio sp. ML323. The sequence continues at coordinate 14,513 of NZ_MUES01000010.1, forward strand.
CCGCATGGGATAGCGCACGGACTTATCGCCAATCCGATAAGCGGGGTGGGGCGAACGGCGCGCGGATCCGCCTAGCACCGCAAAAAGATTGGCTCGGGAACGAGCCGGAGCGTTTGGCGAAGGTAGTCAACGTGCTGAGCAATATTGCCCAGAAGCACCAGATTAGTTTGGCCGATACCATCGTGCTGGCAGGCAACCAAGGCATCGAAGAAGCGGCAAAASCGGCTGGCGTCCCCGTCGACGTCCCCTTCGCACCTGGCCGCGGTGATGCGACCATGGAGCAAACCGATATTGCTTCGTTTGAGGTGTTAGAACCGGTTGCAGATGGATTCCGTAACTGGTTGAAAAAGGACTACACCGTTCAGCCTGAAGAGTTACTGCTCGACCGTGCCCAATTGATGGGACTCACAGCCCCAGAAATGACGGTACTGCTGGGAGGGATGCGCGTGCTTGGCACCAATCATGGCGGTACGCAGGAAGGTGTGTTGACTGACCGTGTGGGTCAGCTAAGTCATGACTTTTTCGTCAACTTGACGGACATGGCGTACCAATGGAAACCTGTTGGCCGCAACCGCTATGAAATCATTGCACGCGATTCTGGCGCAGTGAAGTGGACGGCAAGTCGCGTCGACTTAGTGTTTGGCTCTAACGCCATTTTACGCGCCTATGCAGAGTTCTACGCGCAAGATGATAACCAAACCAAGTTTGTGCACGATTTTGTTGCAGCGTGGGTGAAGGTGATGAACGCTGATCGTTTTGATCTGGTCGCTAAGCAATGATTTAATCGTTACAAATTGTGATCACCAAGCCGCCTTTCATTGATAGGCGGCTTTTTATTTGTCTTAAATCAAGTCAGGGCTTGGTTGTTGTCGTGCTACAGGCAGGGTTTTAGTACAGTGAGCTGAGTAAATTCCATCCAATTCTTTTATCTTTACCATCTGGCGGAGTGAATTATGCTAGAGCTTCTCATTGGGCTAGTTGTAACCGTGGCTGTGGGTTACTTCATTGTCAAAGGTTATCGTCCTGCAAGCACTTTGCTGACTGCAGGGATTATATTGCTGATCATCACAGGGATATTAGGGCACAGTGTTCTGCCGGCTAAATTAACGTCGACGGGCAATCTTTTTACTGATTCGCTGGAATATGTGAAATACATGCTGCAATACCGTGGTGGCGGCCTCGGGATGCAAATCATGTTGCTGTGTGGTTTTGCRGCCTATATGTCGCATATTGGTGCCAACAACGTGGTGGTGAAGCAGTTCTCTAAGCCGTTGTCGGTGATCAAGTCGCCCTATGTGTTGTTGGTTGCAGCCTATATTGTCGCTTGTTTGATGTCACTGGCGGTCAGCTCTGCAACTGGCTTAGGTGTGCTTTTAATGGCTACCTTATTCCCGATGATGACTGCGATGGGCATTTCTCGTCCCGCCGCGACAGCAGTGTGCGCGTCTCCTGCAGCGATTATACTTTCACCCACCTCGGGCGATGTGGTGATTGCAGCGGAAAAAGCAGGCTTACCGCTCCACGTGTTTGCGGTCGAAACCGTATTGCCGGTCTCTATTTGTGCGATTATTGTGATGGCCGCCGCGGCGTACTTTTGGAATAAATACCTGGATAACAAAGAAAACACGCCGATGGAGCGTGTGGACGTCTCCGAGATAGAAACTCACGCGCCAGGTTATTACGCCGCCTTACCTTTTCTGCCTATCATTGGGGTGTTTTTATTTAACGGTGAAACCATTCCGGGTCTCTATCTAGATATCTACACCATTGTGGTGCTCTCTATCTTTTTAGGTGCGCTCGTCGACTTCGCCACCAAACGTTTTAATGGTCGCAAAACGTTAGAAGATCTGGACGCGTGTTATGAAGGGATGGCGGATGCCTTTAAAGGCGTGGTGATGCTGTTAGTCGCTGCAGGGGTATTTGCACAAGGCCTTATGTCAATTGGTGCGATTGACAACTTATTGGGCCTGGCGGAAAGTGCGGGCGCAGGCGGTATCGCGCTGATGTTGTTGCTAACCCTGCTCACTGTAGCGGCTGCGATTGCGACTGGATCAGGCAATGCGCCTTTCTATGCGTTTGTTGAATTAGCACCGTCTTTGGCAGCGAAAATGGGCCTCAATCCGGCATTTTTGATTATCCCTATGCTGCAAGCCTCTAACTTAGGCCGAACCATATCGCCGGTGTCTGGAGTGATCGTGGCGACCTCAGGGATGGCAAAACTCAGCCCGTTTGAGGTGGTTAAACGCACCTCGGTGCCGGTGCTTTGCGGGTTAATTACTGTGATTATTGGCACCCTTGTATTGGTGCCGATGATGGCGTAGCGTCGCAAGGCATGAAACGCTCGCGTGCAAGTGTTCGCGGGCGTTTTTAATCGTATCGCACCATAGACCAATACAGTTTTGGAAGAAAGCAACATGACTGCCCCGACCAAAATCACCTTTTTCTCCACCTTAACGCCCATGGTGGCCGCTGGTGTTAAAACCATCACCATTCGCGATGAGTCCGAAAGTCACTATCAACCTGGTTCGCGCGTCGCGGTACATCAGCTAGAAACTGATCATTATGTATGTGACATTATGATCGACAGCGTTGCTCCGCTAGCGTTCGAGGACATTAATGCCCGTCATGCTGAACAAGAGGGGATGTCACTTACCGAGCTGAAGGCGCTGATTTTGCAAATCTACCCAGCGCGTCCCCCGTTGTTTGTGATTGATTTCCACCTTGCTTAAACACCCGCTATTTTACTGAGCGGCTCGCCTATAAAAAACGCCCGATAATACGGGCGTTTGACTACTATGAGTGGTTGATTAAACAATTTTGGGTTGGCCGTCTGATGCTGTTGCACCACCGTCTACGGGCAAATTGACACCAGAGATAAACGACGCATCGTCACTGACTAGAAATGCCACGGCAGAAGCAACCTCTTCAGGTTCTGCTGGGCGTCCCAGAGCGATACGCTCATTAAACTTTTCTCGAACTGAGTCAGGCCAGCCATTGGTCATGTTGGTTTTAACCAAGCTTGGACAGACCGCATTGACACGTACTCCTTGTAAACCGTGGTCCAGTGCCATGGCACGCGTTAGATTCGCGACAGCGCCTTTTGCAGCACAGTAAAAAGCCGCGCCCCAATCACCGCCTAAACCCGATACGGAGGCCGTGTTTACCATAGAGCCTTTTGTTTTAATCAATTCAGGCATTGCATATTTTGCGCAAAAGACTACGCCATCAATATCAACACCAGACACTTTTTCCCAATCGGCTAGAGTGCCGTCAATCACCGAGCCAGGAGTATGCACCCCAGCGTTATTGATCAGCATATCTAACTGACCAAAGTGAGACACCACTTCTTGAATCATGGCTTCTACCGCTTTTGGATCTGACACATCGACAGAGAGTTTCAAGACGCGATCAGCATCGTATTTTGCTGCTGTGTCATCTAGAGCTGTCTTGTTCCAGTCTGCAATGGCCACTTTGGCGCCTTCTTGATAGAGGCGGTCGGTAATCGCTGCACCAATACCGTTGGCTGCGCCAGTAATTAACGCCACTTTTTGGTTAATACCTTTCATTGTGTTCTCCGTTTTTGTCTATTGAATTAAGCAAATACCGGATCCATGCTGCCGGCTTCTCGGGGGGCCATTAGCTTAAAGTTGTCGCTGTAGTCCACGGGAATAGCGATAACAGCTGGGCCTTGGGTATCCATGGCTTGTTTCAGTTGAGTGACTAAATCTTCTTGTCGTGTGACCGCAAAGCCTTTAGCGCCGAAGGACTCGGCATAGGCTTTAAAATCAATCGGGCCAAATTTCACACCGGAGAAGCGCTGATATTTTTTGACTTCTTGCATCTCTACCATGTTGTAGGCGTTGTCCACCCAGACAATGTGTAACAAGTTGCATTTGAGGCGGACTGCCGTTTCTAGCTCCATACTCGATTGCATAAATCCACCGTCTCCGGACACGGACACCACTTTACGGTCGGGGTTGAGCAAGCTCGCACCAATCCCCCAAGGAAGGGCGACGCCCATGGTTTGTTGACCGTTCGAGACCAACAATTGACGGGAACGGAAGCAGTTGAGGTAACGGGCAATCCAAATGTGGAAACTGCCCATGTCTAAGCACAAGGTGGTGTCTGGCGTGATCACATCCTGCATCGCCTTGATCAAATGCAGTGGATGCATGGCGAAATCTTGGTGTGAACGACTGTATGCTCGAATGGCTTGGCGCTGGTGGGCGACTTCTTCCAGCAGATCGACCGTCGAGGCGGGCATCAACCACTGATGGTCGAGCTGCTCGGTAAGCGCATTAAGGGTTGGCTCAATTTGGCCAACAAGCTCGACACTGGGGCGGTAATAGTGCTCAATTTCTGCAGGGGCCACATCAATATGGACAATATCGGTGTGTTGGGTGTTCCAAAGCTCTGGGTCATACTCAATCGGGCCAAAACCAATGGTGACGATCAGATCAGCGTTCGCTAACAAAAGATCGCCCGGTTGATTATTAAATAAGCCGACCCGACCCGCAAAGCGCTGATAGTAGGTGATGTCGACGGTGCCAGCGGCCTGGTAGGTCCCGATGACCGGAAGCTGAGTACGATTGAGTAGGGCGCGAATGGCTGCCGCATTTTCGGGGCGGCTGGCTTGCAAGCCGAGTAAAAATACTGGATTACGCGCCGCTTTGATTTTGTTTGCCGCTTCGCGGATAGAGCGTGTATCGGCCACGCCTAGCGGGGCAGGAAATGAGGGGGCGAGTACGCCACTGTCGACCGGTTGGTTAAGAATATCCATAGGTAAACTGACAAACGCGGCACCCGGGCGACCGCTTTCCGCTGCACGAAAAGCGTTGGCAAGGATTTCAGAGGTCGCTGAACCGGCTTGGACTTCGGCACTGTATTTGGTAACCGAATTGAAAATGCTGACGGTATCTAGGCTTTGGTGGGTTTGTTTTTGTTGATCGGCACGTTTCACCGCACCACCTAAAGCAACCACAGGATCGCCTTCAGAATTAGCAGTCGCCAGTCCAGTCACCAGGTTCGTGCAGCCCGGGCCGGACGTTGCCATGGTGACGCCCGCTTTACCGGTTAAGCGGCCAATAACACCGGCCATAAAGGCGCCATTCGCCTCATGGCGGACCGGGATCATTTTGATATTGGTATCTTCAATCGCATCAAAGAGGCGATCAATTTTTGCGCCCGGTATACCAAAAATATACTCGACGCCTTGGCGTTCTAAGTGGGTTGCGACCAGTTGTGCGCCTGTGTCCCAATGCGTTGTTGTTGTCATGTTGGGCTCCTCGTGAGGTTAGCTCCCTATGGGAGGTGATATTATTTTTCTGCTTGTTCGATAGCGGCGTGAATATTGTCTGGTGTTAAGTTCGCGCCCAAAAATTCCGCATTGGTGGGGAGGTCAATCACCAACTTGGAGACGCGGCCGATTTGCAAGGTGCCGCATGCCAACTCGTAGTCTTGGACATGGCCGCCGCCTGCGCGAGTGTCAGTGATAAAGTGCTCGTGATAGCCTGCAACATTGATGCCCTGGGTATATTGCGGGCTACGGAAACCAGCAATTACGCCATTAACGTGATCAAAACGAAATTCTGGTTGGGCATCGATGGCCTCGAGCATGGGCTTGTATGGTGGTGTTTGCTTGGGCACGGTGCGCGTACGCACATGCTCGAAGGCGCCATCAATTCGAACGGCACAGAACAGGTTGTCACTTGGCACCAGTGTGTCGATTACGTCGTGCAGCTCTTGGCGCGACATGGGATGATCAAACTGTTGTGTAATGTCTGGTTTGAAAAAGGTCATAACGGCGAATGGTGTTTTTTGCTCAGGATCCGCGCGCCTTGCCGAACCATCGCCGCGTAGTTGAAAAATCGTCTGATCAAAGGCGATGAGTTCACCGTCCAATTGGTTAAAGGTCCCTAGGCCAAAGTCGCCATGTTCGAGCAGGTCGGCCATGGTGGTCTCGCCCTCATACACGCCATCAATCAAGGCACTCATCAATGAGGTTTGATAAATCTCACCTTCTCCTGTTTGTTGGTGATGCTTGAGATAGGCGGCGGCGACATGTTCTGCACAGTGGCAGGTTTGGGTGCTCATAAAGCGTCCTTATAAACCGAAGTCAGTTAGGTTAAAACCGAATCTTGATGATGCGAGGTTGAAGAAAGAGACACCAATACAAATAACGTTGGTTTTGATATCTAAAAGATATGGCACATGGAAAACGTGGTAAGATATTGAATCCAAACAGTTAATAATGCGCAGCATTAAGGCATGACGATGGAGTTTAGGTATTTACGGTATTTCGTCACAGTGGCCGAGTGTCAGCACTTTACGCGCGCGGCTGAGAAACTGGGTATTGCTCAGCCGCCACTGAGCCAGCAAATTAAAAAGCTAGAACAAGAGATAGGTGTGCCCTTATTAGAGCGCCTACCGCGAGGTGTGTCGTTGACACCAGCAGGAGCGGTGCTTTATCAAGATGCGGTAAAAATTCTCAGTCAGTTAGATCAAGCCGTGCAGCGCACAAAGCAGGTTGCCCGCGGGGAACGTAATCAAATACGCCTCGGTTTTGCCAGCTCGACGGTCGTCAGCCAACAAGTGTTAGCGCTGGTGCGAGGGTTACAAGAACATCATCCCGATATCGACTTTCAGCCGGTCGAGCAGCCCATGCCATCATTAGTGGAGACACTTCGTCAACAAGAGGTGGATTTAGCTTTCTTACGTTTGCCTTGTTATGCCAGTGAACATGTGGCGCATACCGCCTTATTTGATGATCCCTTTAAACTGGTTGTCGCGGCTGACCATCCTCTCGCGACATGTCACAGCGTGACGTTGTCACAGCTCGGCAATGATCCGATCATTCTCTTCCCTCGTGATATCGGGCCTGGGCTCCATGACGCGTTATCTGATGCATTAAAAAGCGCAGGATTGACACCATCTTCTGCATCGCTTGCGCCACAACTCCATTCCGCAACCGCAATGGTATCCGCGGGTTTTGGCGTGGCCTTGGTTCCCGCTTCGCTAACCACCCAGTTGAGCGACCACGTGTCAGTGCTGTCGCTGGTACAGATGCCTTTGAGTAGCCAAGTGGTGCTGGCTTGGCAACGCACGAATACTGCCCAAGTGGTGCGTCGCTGTATTGCAACGGCACGCGAATGGGCGAATGCTCAATAAGCCACCCAGATCGTCATCGTGTTCAACGCTAACGCGCGGCGTGTTGTAAAAACTCGAGTTGCATCCGCTCTTGCTCGGACATTTGATAGGGCTCGTCGGATAATTGTCCGGTATCGAAAGTACCGAGTGAATAATAGTCTTGTGGGCTGATGCCAAATTGTGCCCGTTCACCGGGATAACCGGACATTCGCTCAATGACCACGTCTTTCAGTTGCCATTCATCGCCATAGCCACGCATTGCGGCTTTGAACGCGCGTAGCGCCAGAGTTTGCTCTCCTTCACTGAGGCGTGTCTTACTGGTTAATGCCGCAACGGGTTGATCGTCAGCAGTAAATAGATTGGCACGTACTCGGTAAATACCGCTTTTGTCGATATCCAAAACCAGTGGTATCACCATATCTGGCCCGCGGCCGAAAACCGGCTTCACCCCTTTCACTTCCGCAATAGGTTGATAAAGACGAAAGTCGGCAGTGAGCACGTCGTCGCCCCCATTAAAATTGAGAGCCGCTTTGAGGCGAAGCTCAATGGGCCAGTCAGCTTTGGGTTCAATGTTCCACTGTGTCTCTGTCACATTGAAGCGGGTCAATTCCCGATTAGCCTCGACATCAATGACTGACACAGTCGCGTGATTAAAAGAGGCCGGGGTGATCAGTGAGGCTTGAATGTTTTCCGGATAAAAGTAGCGGTATTGGTTGAGCTTTAATGCTGCTTTTACCGAGCCATCGAGGATCGGCATCGGCGTCGAGACATATCGATTCCAGTGTAGATAAGGGCTTTGCTTCGATGGAATAGGGATCGAATAGGAGGGGTGCTGGATTTGCTCTGCATAGTCGGCCGCAATGTAGCTCAGTGTCGGTGCCATCGAGGTTTGCTCGATATCGGGTTCTTCTGGACGATATTGCGCATTTCGAGGGGTAGACGCTGGCGTCGATGGCTCGTATTCGGCAACGTCGGGCGATGGCTGTTGAATGCTCTGTTCAGCAGTCATTTTGGTGGGCGGCGCGCCGGGAGTATCAAGCCATAGGTAGGCAGTAATGCCAATGGATACGACCAAGGTTACTGCGAGTAGCAGTCGAGTCATAGTAGCCCCTAATTAATGTGTTACAGGCACGGTAGCACAGGAAAGAAAAGCGAATCAGTCGTCCTACTGCCCTTGTATCGATGAAAGGGCAGCTTTGTTAATGACGTCACAGTGTATCCGAAATTATTGTGGAAGAGCATGGACCAGCTCTGACAAGGTGTCACGGTCTGAATCACGGACAAAGCGGTATTTCTTGCCGAACCAGCCATCTTCGTCAACGGTCTCGACGGCGATACGAGACTGATCGCCGAGCACAAGCTCTGGATCGGTTGCCGTCACTTTCCCCTTGTGCCAAGGGTTAAAGATAGTGAGATGGCTGTATTTGTCGCCCATCAACAGTGGATAGTGCGAGGGCATAAAACGTCTAACCCCTTTGTGGACATAATCTAACTGGCCGTCGAACTCAATCGCGGTCGAACAGCTATCAAATGCATCGGCATCGGCAGCGCCACAGGCGGAGTGTGCGGCAACCACTCCATCATCACTGCCTGGAATAAAGGGAGATGTCGCCCCCAAGAAGTCAGAGCCATTTCCGACAAAACGAATACGCGGTACGCGGTTATCAGGCCACATCGCGAGTTGTCGCGCGTTGGCCACTTTCAAGTCGTTCAGTACGCCGATATTGCCTTTGCTGGGGAGTTGTCCCATCCATAGTGACACGGCTTTTTTCATGGCATGATTGAGCCAACCGCCGCCTTCGGTAACATTCACCGCGATATTGGCCAACTCAACGCCGCCACCCGCACCGGCGAAGTCAAAGGTACCGACAATATTAAGAGGTTCGAGCCCTGCGTTGGTCAGCCAGTTTTCTTGATTATCTAACAGGTAGCGCGCGACCAAGTCGCCGGTAGAGTGGGTGACTAAAAGGCAGCCGGACAGACAGGTTTCTTGCTCTGAAAGCGTTTTTAATGCAGGCCATAGATAATCTGAGGCAATCTTTCCTTCGATGCGTTCGTGGGCGGGCCAATCGATACGGGCATCGGCGTACTGCAGCCAGTAATCTTGCCAGTAGTCTGAGCCATCTTGCGCGACCTGATCGTGATCGGGGCGGCTTTGCAGTTGATCAGGCTGAAAGCCGTGAATCAGTACCACCTTATACGAGCCGATCGCGGCGAAGGCCGAAGCGGAAAATATGGCCGCCAGCATGAGTAATGCGCGATATATATTTTTCATTGTTTTAGCCAACTTGTTTTGAGTAAACACTCAATATTATATAGCGTATTGTGCAATAAGTGCCATAATCATTAGGTCAATAATCACAAAGTTAAACGCAATCGTGTCGCAGTATATAAAAAAGCGCCACTCGGTGGTGGCGCTTGATACCATGGCGCTTAACGCTTAACGCTTAACGCTTAACGCTAACGAAAATAAACACGCACATCGGTTTGGCTTCGGCTTCCATCGCCCGTGAGCAGTAGGTGCAGACGTTGCTGATCACGTAAATCGACCTCGATATACTGGTTGCTGCCCGGCACGTCTGAAACGGCTTGATTTTGCGCTTGCGTTGGCCAGTAATCCTCGGCGGCGAATACGCTCAGATCGCCCGCGTCACCGTCCGCCATGACCCACACTTGCGCTTTGGTTGCGCCTTCAGGCACATCGGCATATAGGTAGCGACGTTGATAGACGCTGATGCTATTGGGACTCGCGGCGTTAAGCTGAGCCGGGCGCAAGTCATCGGTGCCAGCTGGCGTTTCAGGCTGTGGTTCTGGCGTTGGCTCGGGTTGCACTTGGCCTTCCGCATTCACTTTGACGGTGACATCGGTAAAGTCACCACGCCCGGTGACACTTAAGGTATAGCGGCCTGGCTCTACATCGTTAAGGGTCACGGTTTCATTACTTGTCTGGTTCCACTCGGTGGCGTCAAAATCGTAATAGTGCGCTTGACGATCTTTCGCCACGTAGAGATCGGCATTGCCCTGTCCTTCAATGCTAAATGTCAGCGCGCTAGCAGGTTGGGTAAGGTCAATTTGATACAGGTGCTCACTGTAGGCTTGTCCCCTAATGGTAACGGTTTGACCTAGAGACAGGGTTGTGACGTCTGATTGTTCTGGCTCTGGCTCTGGCTCGGGATCAGGATCTGGATGAGGCGGCTCGCCGCTATCTGAACTATCCAGCGTGGTCAGCCATTGTGAAAATGCGGGACCATACTGTTCACCATAATCCTTTACCAAGTTCGACCATTTTTCAAAGTGTCCAGCTCGGCCGGCTGCGAGCAACGCATTGACAGCTTCTGGGTGCTTTTCAAACAAGAAGCGTACCGCCAAATATCCCCAGCGATAAACGCGGTTCACATCGTGCTGATAGGTAGTGGCAAATACGTCACTGAGTGAATAGCGGCCTTCTTTGCCCAAGCGTATGGCGTCGGCATAGTCATCGCCATGGGCCATGTATTCAGCAAAGCCTTCTAGCCACCATACGGTGTGGCCGTGGCGAAGTACGTCGTTAAAGTCGCCATACATATTAAAGCGCCCATCGAGATAATGAACATACTCGTGCTCGAGGTTCCAAATCGAAAGCGATTGACCATTATCATTGCGGTAAGCGATAAAACGGGCTTGGTTGTCTGGATCGGCAGGATTTCCTTCTAGGTATTGGCCGCCATTATCGGTCGAGTTACCAAACAAAAAGGCTGAATAGGTTTTGTAGTCCGATGGGTTATCAAACACCACGACTTCAACGCTGTCGTTCAGATCGTCGGCGACCGCTTGATAACCTGAGTTCACGGTTTGATGAAAGGCCACTTCTTTATCGTGCAGGCTTTCACATGCCTGCTGCGATTGCGCTTGTGTCATGCTTTGTGAACGAATAATGGCCGGGCCGTCACATTGATGGCGATAAGGCACCACTTTGGCTTCCAGTGTTGCTTTGGCATCAGACAAACCTAATTCCGTCACCTTGTCGGGGGCGTAAGCATCCACCATTTCTGCCATGCCCACCCATACGGCGTCGTTTTTGCCGCCTAGCGGGAAACGCGGTAATAGGTCACGATAATGGCTAATCACACGATCTCGCACGCTGGCTTGGGGGGCCATCAATAGCCGTCCCATTTCGCGGACAGTGTTTGATACCAATAACGCCCCATGGTCGCTATTGGATAGCTGAGGATGATTGACAACGAACTGATAAAGGCGGTCAATCAAGGAGAGATCGGCGGCGAGCACATCGTAAAAGGCTTGACGAGACTGGTGACCCGCCATGGCGCGGAAAAGGTTGTTGAGCGCATCGGCGTAACGGCGGTCGTCTAGGCGGTCTGGGTTGAGGTTTTCCAGCAGTTGAATTTGTAGGTCCAAAGTTTGCGGTAAGCGCTTGATGCTGTCGGCCATCAGCGTTAAGCCATGCAAGGCATCGGCTTGGGCGCGACCTTTTGCCGTGGCGTAAGGCGAGCGTAAAAATGCATTGATGGTATCCGCGAGGCGATCGTCTAGCGCATCAGAAAAATCAGCGTTCGCTTTGTCACCGTAGAAGCGTACATAGTAGGCCGCGCGTACGTACTCGGCTAAATTAGCAATTTGGCGAGCTTGGCTGTCATCACCCTGATAATGGGTAATGGTCTGCGATAAACGCTGTGCCACTTTACCTACAAAGGCTTCTTGGTAGAGATTGTTATATCGAATAGACGCGGTGTCATACCAGCTGGTAAAGCAACCGCGTTCAGCACTCATAATCGCTTCGATAGGTGCATTACTGGCCGCCAAATCGGCAATATCACATTGAGCGCTAGCCCATGCACTGGTGCTGCTAAAGGCGGCAAGCGCAATGAGTGCCGATAGCGGTTTGGGTCGGGAAGGAAATAGTGTATACATTTCAAGCTCCTAGATGTTTTTAGGCGGAGCCGTTATAACTATTTTCCCGACACTATGGGCTTAATAAGCCTAAAAATTAGGGCTTGGTTCCGTTTTCTCTTAAAAATTTGCCAGTAATGTATCATTGCGAGTCTTTTTCGCGCAGGTGTAATTTGGCGATACGTTTTGTCACTGTATACACACGTTTCAAAGACTCAGTCCACTCCATCTCAATGCTGAATAGCTGTAGACGGTTGGCATCATGCTCGATCAAGCGCTCGGCTTGGTGAGCCAACACTTTATCTAATAGGGCGTTGAGCGCACGTTTGGTGTGCAGTACTTGTTTCGCGCGGTTATTATCGCCACGCCGAATGGCATTCACACTATCTAGCAGTGCGTGAGTGACTTTATCTTGAATCGTATCAAGGGTCTCCCGCATCTCATCGCTGATATCGATCTCGGCATGCAGTGATTTATCCATGATAGGAACCAAAGTGTCCTCAATCAGGTCAGCAATGCTCTCGAGTTTATCAGTCATGCTAATCAGGGTGATCTGTCGGTCACTCTGTGCTTGTGTGAGTGGCTCTTTACGCAATCGACCGAGATAAAAAAGCACATGTCCGTGCAAAATATCGACTTGATGCTCAAGCTCGTCGATTTTTTCTAATGCATGAGTCGCCGCATCTCGCTCTTGCTGGGAGGCTAATTGAGAAGTGAGAGGGGGGAGCGTATTCATCATATTGCAAACCCGGCGTCCGATGCGGCCAATTTCGAGCTGGGCTTGATCCATGGCGATATCGGGTGTCATCAGCAGCTCTTTAGAGAGATATTTGGGTGAAACACTCGGGCGTTCACTTGGGACAGGCTTAGGTTTTTTGGGGATGATTTTCTTGGCGAGCCAAACAAACCCGCCGACAAACGGCAACATGACCAATGTATTGACGACGTTGAATAGGGTGTTGGCATTGGCAATTTGGCGAGGCAATTCCGCGCCTAAGCGCTCAACCCCCGTGAGGTCAGGATGACTTGGCGACAGTGCGACGCTCCAATCACTCAACACACTGATCAATGGAAGCCATACCAACACCCCGATAATGTTAAACAGAATATGTACGCTGGCGGTTTGTTTAGCCTCTCGCGATTTCCCAATCGCGGCGAGAAGAGCGGTCACACAGGTGCCGACGTTGGCACCCATCGCTAATGCGATCCCGCCCTCAAGGGAGATAAAGCCTTGCCCCGCGAGGACGATGACAATCCCGGTTGTGGCAGATGAAGACTGCACTAGCGCGGTAAACAGGGCCGCCAGTAGAATGGCAAAAAAAGGATTGTGCATTTTCGCCATGGTATCAATAAACGGCTGATAATCGCGCAGCGGTGACATTGCCTCACTCATCACGTTCATCCCCGTAAAGATCAATCCCAACCCGAATAGCATTTTACCGTATTGCTTGGTTTTATCGGCCTTGGCGGTAAATTGAATAAAAAAGCCGGCGGCCACCATCAAATAGGCGGCTTGAGTGATTTTAAAGGCGACAATTTGGGCGGTAATGGTTGTCCCGATATTGGCACCCATGATCACGCCTGTTGCTTGCGCGAGCGACATTAACCCCGCAGAAATAAACCCGATGAGCAGCACAGTCGTGACAGAGGAAGACTGAATGGTTGCGGTCACCCCGGCCCCTGTGAAGACACCGGCGACTCGGTTAGTGGTGAGTTTGGCTAACAAGGCTTTAAGTCGGCTTCCAGCGGCGTTTTTTAGTGCTTTGGACATTTTATCCATGCCGTATAAAAACAGCGCCAGGCCACCGAGCAGCCCCATTAACATTGTGAGGGTATGGAGCGAAGACGCGTCCGTGTTCGCTGCCCATGTGAGGGAGGGCAGCAAAAATAAGAGGGTGGCCAAAAAGCGCCACTGCCAAGTATGACTCAACGCGGTTAGTCGCATTTATCGCCTCTACGTTGCTAGATTATGACCAATAATCATTAACATAGATGCAATAAAACTGTAATGCGAGTGGCGCAGTGACGTTAGGTGAGGCATTGACGGGAAGAATCGCTAGGGGATCACACTCTTAGAGTAACGTGAGACGGTGTTAACTCAAATAAAGCGGCCGACAAAAGGTCGGCCGCAGAGCACTTAGCTTTGGCAGCTGCCTTGATACTGCCAAACCCATTGGTTAGTGAAAGGGTCTATGCCCCAGTTGTCTTGCGTGGCCTGGAATAGATGCCCTTGATACTGAACGGTGACGCCTGCTGGATAATAGTTGTATCCACCCCAAGTCGGCATATTGGTACAGCGGTTGGTCTCAACCCCGCGATCGTCAAGGCGTGCTAATACGTTGGTCGCATAGTCACGCGCCCCCACCACTGTGACGTACAGATCCATGCCCTGAATTTGGCTAAAGCCACAGTACTCTTCGTTGCCTGCATTGGTTGAGGCGCAATCGTTGTCATTGACAGTTGCAGGGCGACCTACCGCGGCATATAAGTCTACTTCGCCGTGACCACGATAGGTTTGTAGCCAAACGGTGCCGCGAGGCGCATTTTTTACCACGAACTGGTAACCAGCGCCCGCACGCCCTTGGATTTGCACGGGCTGATCGAGCGTCAGCGGCAAAATCTCTGGTTCAGGTTGTGGTTCTGGGTCTGGCTTAGGGTTTCCTTCCGTCCCTTGGCAGCCCTGAGTTTGAATGCCCACTTCGGCAAAGGCCTGACTCACTGCACCCGCTGGGTAGTTAAGATCTTTAGCGGCTTCGCAAACCCCATTCGCACCTTGTTGGAAACTGGAATTCGGACGCCAATAAAGCTGATTCGCTGTCGCAAATGCTTTAAAGGCCTTTTTGATATTCCATTGGTCGCTGGTGGCGAGATGGTAAAACGCTTTGTTGTAAATCCCCGAGCTTAAGTGGACATCAATGCCTTGATAGTAACGGTCAACGTGACCAATAGAGCGACCGTCTTTACTGGGGTTAATGAAATAACGCATGGCTTCGCTATGCTTCATCACGTCTTCACCCATTTTCCAGTTAAACTCACCAAACACGTACTGTCCCAGAGCCGCTGCGGCGACATCCGAGAATGATTCATTCATCCCACCGGACATACCGCGATATTCGAGCCCTGAATTTTGTTCAGTAAAACCGTGGCTGACCTCATGGGCAATAACATCCCAAGTAGTAAGCGGATACATGCTGCGATTACCGTCACCAAAGGTCATTTGTCGTCCGTCCCAAAAGGCATTACCGTAACCTTGACCGTAGTGGACGCGCATAGTGAGTTTCTGTTGAATCGGACGTACACCGAGCCAGTCTTGGTACATATCAAATACTTTCTGACCAAAAAACTGCGCATCATTCATTGGCGCATAAGCACCGTTGACTTGACGGTAGGTGTTTTGTGGGCAATTAAACTGATGAACCTCTCCGCCCCATTCGCGGTTATTCATGTTTAATGTCACCACGTTGGGGCTATCCATTTGGCAGTAGCGGTTGACCTCAAAACTGCCTAGCTGGGTATTGGGACCGAAATTAAATCGGCCGCTCTTTTGGTTACCGCCGGGGCCACCCGCCTCTAGGTGCGCGATGCCCTCCCAGCTGTCAAGGATATCGCCAGACTTCGCATCAATAATTTTGATTGGACGCGATGGGTGACCATCGTCGCTGGCGAGGTAGTCGACTTTGTAGACCAGGCGGGCTGTTTGTTGTTTATCCAGCCAGACCAAAAGCTCTGTGTTTGCATCCGCTTGGTGAAAATGCTGACTGCCTTGGTGAGTCTGGCCTTGTGCAATCGCGATAGCCTGCTGTTGATTAATCATGGGGAGTGTACCACCGATATCTTGTTCGATATCAGTGACAACGTCACCTTTAACGCTGGGCGCAAAGCCGCGTGCGGCGGTATTTTCAACCACCGAATAACCGTAAACGGGAACGCCATGATGTAGCTGCTGCTTGCGCACTAAGGCTTTGTTGCCCACTTGTAGGCGTGACTTTTCACGAAAGCTTAATGCTGGCGATGAGGCCACCATCGTGCGAGGTTGATCATCATTTAATGCCGCGCTCAAATCTAAGCTTGAGGCGTCGACCACATTGGCAGCCTGAGCAGGTATCGCTAATGGAAGGGTTAAAGCGAGTAGCGTTTTACGCATAGTGTCCTCTTCATACTACAACGAGTTAAAAATCCTTGGTTACTATCCATCGTGTGCGTCTCAAGCGGGTTTTTGAGCGGTGATAATGAGGATTTGGTTCAAAAAGTGTCTAGAAAAGTGGAACTGKTGTTCGATTTTTACGTTATGTGCATAAAATAAAAGACAGCGCTAGCGTGTGTTAAAAAATGATTTAAGCGTTGTAATTTCGTGACTATGCTAGCTAGGGGATTCGATATTGGGAGTAATGCTGTGAGTCACTTATACTCGCGCCTTTTTCTGCGGGCAGTATTATTAGGCTTTTGCCTAACCGTGACGCCTGTGATGGCAAACCAACAGGCTTGGCAGTCGCCTGATTATATTGTTGAGGCATTTTATCGTATCGCATTTCAGAGCGAGTATGTGCAAGGTGAACAAGGCGTCCGCAAGTGGGATGGCCCGATCCGCTATCATGTGGCGCATCCGATCAGTGCGAGCCAGTTACACGACGACCTTGTCACATATCATGTTGCACATCTGGAGACGCTAACCGGGATCGACTTTATCCCAACGCCGACTTCGCAGCGTGCCAATCTAACGATTATGTTCACCAATCATGAACGYTTTTTAGATGATGCGCGCAAACAGTTTAACAATGCCGATGTCTCACCATTACATGATGCCGTGTGTGCGGCTAACTTTCGAATCAATCAAGATGGCGCGATTCATCATGCAGCGGTTGTTATTCCCGTTGATTTAGCACGCTCCAAAGGGAAACTCGTGGCCTGTGTGGTGGAGGAGCTGACACAAATTATGGGGCTGCCTAATGACGATGATCGGGTTTTCCCATCGATTTTTAATGACCGCACGCCACAACAGCTTTTGACTGGGCTAGATGGCTTATTGCTCAGGCTGTTATACCTCGACGAAATAGAAGCCGGGCAAGATTGGCAGACGGCACAGACCATCATTCAGCCAGTCGTTGAACAGTGGGCAAGTGACGGCACCATTGACAATGCACACCGCAGTGTCAAAACCGGTGAGCTTTATCGTTTACTGGGCTGGTAGCCGAGCGATTAACGCTATTCGTTTTCCATTGATTTGCTCAATAACACAAATTGTTTAAAGTGATTTAGACATTTCGCCATCTTCGACAACACTTAAAGGACAGGACAGCAAATTGTCATGACGGTCAAGGGAGGCGACATGGAGTCGATCACTGTTAAAGATTATATGAACAAACGCCCGGTAACCTTTTCACCGGATATGCCGCTTTCTAGTGCACTGGAAAAACTGCTTCGTAGTCAGCAAACGGGTGGGCCTGTGGTAGATGCCAATAAGCGGTTGGTCGGGTTTATCTCCGAGCAAGACATGCTGCAGCAGTTGCTACGTGACAGCTATCATTGCCAAGATTCACACGCCGTGGCGGATTGTATGACCAGCAACGCGTTGGCGGTTGAACCCGAGGACAGTATTATTAAGCTTGCGGAAATGATGGCACCCACCAAGCCTAAACTGTACCCGGTGGTCGACGAGGGCAAGTTGGTGGGTATTATCACCCGTCGAGATGTCTTAAGAGCGATCAGTATGCAAATGGGTGAATGTCTGACCCATCCAGTCTGAGGTTTTTCATTACGCGCACCTTACTATTTGGGTAAGGGGCGCTTATTTGCTATCGCCACCAACATGGCATCACCTTTCTTGTTTCCCCTCCCATACTGACGGCTGTCCTTCCGCGCGTTGTGGCTGGCCGCGTACAAAGATCGAACGAATTGTGGTTATTTTTCATTCAGTTTTATGTGCTGGTCAATCAATTTTAATCCTGCTTATTTAAGTAGTTACTTGCCACGGGGCAACATATAGTTCGATTATTAGTGCTTGTTTTGCGTTTTTCTGCTATTGTGCCGCCCGTTGGTAGCGGGCAGTTATCGCGAGGTTGAGGCGTACAAAAGCCCAAGCGCGGCAGCAAAACGATAAGCAGGATGCTGGAGTATCGTGACGTGTGGCTAACCCGTATTGACGTCAATGTGAATGTAAATGAGGTAACACAAAGGTCAAATTAAACAATCAGGGAGGATGAGGTGAGAGAAACAAAGAGGTTATATGTATCAACTCAATTCAATTGGTGCGCTAGAATCATTCCTGATTGCCATCGGTGTCCTTTTTTTAGGCCATTTTGTTAATTCAAAAACGCCCGCATTAAGAAAATTTAATATCCCAGAGCCGATTGTGGGCGGGTTAATTATTGCGTGTGTTATTTCTATATTACACTACAACGGTATTGATTTTAAATTTAGCTTGCCGTTAAAAGATACGTTTATGCTGATGTTTTTTGCGACCGTTGGTCTGGCAGCAAATTATAAACAATTAGTAAAAGGCGGCTTAAAGGTATTTTGGTTTCTTGCCATCGCTTCTGTGTACATCATTATACAAAACGCTATTGGTGTCAGTTTTGCGTCGATGCTTGGTTTAGATCCATTGATGGGGCTGGTCGCTGGATCGATTACCCTGTCTGGCGGGCACGGAACCGGCGCGGCTTGGGCCCAGATCTTGACCGATGAATATGGTATTCAAAGTACCCTGGAAATTGCAATGGCGTCGGCAACACTCGGTCTGGTGATTGGTGGTATTATTGGTAGCCCAGTTGCCCAGCGTTTGATTAATAAACATCAGCTTGAGTCTGAATATGGACGTGGTACCACAACACACGAAAAATATCCCGAGCTTGTCACGTACAATGAAAATGAAGAAGATAAAGTGACAGCGAAGAAAGTCATTGAAGTCTTATTTATTTTACTGCTGTGTATTACGGGGGCTCGCCATTTATCTGAATGGGTGTGCGGGTTTAATATTGAATGGCTAATGGTGCCTGACTTTGTTTATGCTCTCTTCTTGGGTGTAATAGTCACCAATACGCTTGAGGTTTTTAAACTCAGAAAGCTAGAGTCAGAAACCGTGGATATGGTCGGCACTGTCTCTCTCTCATTATTTCTAGCGATGGCGCTAATGACGTTGAAGCTATGGAACATTCTCGATTTAGCAGTCCCATTTTTAATTATTCTGGCGATTCAATCGGTGGTTATCGGCTTATTTAGTTACTACGTCACGTTCAAGTTGATGGGGAGTAATTATACAGGGGCCGTGATTGCTGGTGGACATTGTGGTTTTGGCCTCGGCGCTACCCCGACCGCGGTGATGAATATGGGCTCAATCGTGAATCGTTTCGGCCCCGCGCCTCAAGCCTTTATGGTGGTGCCGATTGTGGGGGCTTTCTTTATCGATATCGTCAACCTGCTAATTTTACAGGGCTATATTTTTATTATCCAATAGGATCATTGCGCTCAGCTATCATTGCTGAGCGCATTTTTTCTGCTGTCGCGCAGCGTTTGGCAAACTCAATGAGCGTTGTTTTTATAAGCGCTTGACTCTGGAGTGGGCTCCAACCCTTATACTGACCACAAGTTAATGACACACCGACCAAAGAAGGAGTCGATTATGTGTAAGCATTGTGGACATCACCACTGTCATCAACCGCATCACCAAACGGTGTCTCCGTCTACGCAAACGGTAACGAATACCTGCCAAGCGTCGAGCTGCTGTTCCAGTCACCAAGAGGGTGAGGGTAGTGCGGGCGATGATGACCCCGACAGGCGACAAACCTCGTGTCACCATACCTGCCAGAGTGCGCCCTCGGCGTCATCTCCTCAGTTATCCTCCATCACCCATGAGTGGGTGGTTACGGGCATGGATTGCCCAAGCTGTGCCGCTAAACTTGAAAAAGCAATTCATGCCACGCCGGGTGTAGAGAGCGCACAAGTGCTGTTTGCCACTGAAAAGCTACGAGTCGCTTTAGCGCACGATGCCTCAACGGAGACGCAATCGGCCATTGAGCAAGCGGCTAAAAAAGCCGGTTTTCCGCTCGTCACCTTGGATCAAACCGCCACTGTGCCTTCTGGTTGGCAAGAATGGCGCGATGACGCCCTGCTGTTTGGTTTAATTGGCATTATGCTGGTCGCTTGGGGGCTGCATTATTGGTCGGCTTCTTTATCCGATTGGCTGTTTACTGCTGCGACTGTAGTTGGTCTCGCTCCCATCGTGCTTAAAGCGGGTCGATTGGCGCGTCAAGTATCGCCGTTTTCGATAGAAACCTTGATGAGTATTGCGGCCATCGGTGCGTTATATCTTGGAGAGACCACCGAAGCGGCAATGGTATTAGTGTTGTTTCTCATTGGCGAGCGGTTAGAAGGGTATGCCTCTACACGTGCCCGCGATGGCATTCAGTCGCTGATGGCATTGGTGCCAGAAACTGTGACGCGAATTGATAGCGACGGTTCACGTGAGACCGTGGCGGCCAGTGATCTACAGCCAGGTGACCGGATTGAAATTAGTGCTGGTGAGCGACTCCCCGCGGATGGGCAGCTAATGGACGCTGCGGCGAGCTTTGATCAGAGTGCACTGACAGGCGAACCGATCCCTGTCGATATCGAAGCGGGTGATACCGTGATGGCGGGCAGCCTTGCAACCGATAAAACCGTACAGCTGACCGTGACATCCGCACAGGGCGAAAATGCCATTGACCGTATTTTGCGCCTTATTGAGCAGGCCGAGTCGAAAAAAGCGCCGATAGAACGGTTTATCGATAAATTCAGCCGCTGGTACACGCCGGCAATGATTGGGCTAGCCGCGCTAGTTGTGGTGATTCCCCCCCTGTTCTTTGCCGCCAGCTGGCAAGAGTGGTTATATCGAGGCTTAGCACTGTTATTGATCGCCTGTCCATGTGCGCTCGTGATTTCGACACCTGCGGCGATTACCTCTGGACTGGCCACCGCAGCCCGCCGTGGCGCTTTGATCAAAGGTGGGGCAGCACTGGAAACACTGGCGAGCGTCAATGCCGTCTCTTTGGATAAAACCGGCACGCTCACTGAGGGTAAACCAATGGTGACCGATGTGCGCGCGTGGCAGGGTGAGGAAACGGCGCTACTGGAAGCGGCGACCGCCATCGAGCGTGGTAGCCATCACCCATTGGCAAAATCTTTGGTCATGTATAGTGCCGAGCGCGGCCTATCAGTGCCGGATGCCTCGCATATCCAGGCGAATGCCGGTCGCGGTGTGCAAGGCGTGGTTGAGGGACAAGCCGTCCGGCTGGTTGCGTTAGACAAGGTGGGTGAGTCGACGTTAAATCATGCGCAATATCAAGAGGCCAAATCGGTGGCCGAGCGCGGGGTGACGGTTGCGGTTGTGCTGATTGACGAGCAACCACAAGGGATGATCGGCTGGCGAGATACACTGCGACAGGATGCGCGAGAAGCCATCGAGCAATTGCGTGCGATGGGTATTCAGCCTGTGATGCTGACGGGTGATAACCCGACCTCGGCGGCGGAAATAGCCAATGAGTTGGGCATTGATTACCGCGCGGGACTATTGCCGGAGAATAAGGTTGAGGCGGTAGAAACGCTGGCGGAGCAATACCGCATCGCAATGGTTGGTGATGGCATCAATGATGCACCGGCCATGAAAGCATCGCACGTCGGGGTGGCAATGGGAAGTGGTACCGATGTGGCGTTAGAAACGGCCGAGGCGGCATTGAGTCATAACCGACTGGTCGAGTTACCCAGAGTCCTGCAACTGGCGCGCGCGACCCAAGCGAATGTGCGGCAAAACATCACCATTGCATTAGGGCTTAAAGGGGTGTTTTTAGTGACCAGTGTACTCGGTATCACGGGACTTTGGGTCGCGGTGCTGGCTGACAGCGGTGCTACCGCGCTGGTCACGCTGAATGCGCTACGTTTACTTCGTGACTAGCGCTTAAAAACAGGGCAAAGGCTGTCTGCTTTTGCCTTTATAAAGTGATAGCGATCTCTAAATTCTGAAATCTGTAATATCCAATATAGTAATAGGTCGATGATGGTCACACAAAAGGTGGCAAATTTGGGTATCCTAAACGCATAACCAATAACGAGTTCGGGCCTCATCAGCAAGGCCCACATTAATTCTAATGCGGATAAATGCATCCAGCGAGGAGACGAATGATGTCTGATACCCCTGTATTTCACCTTGGCGTAACAAAAGCGGATCTTCAAGGCGCAACCACGGCGATTATTCCTGGCGACCCGGCGCGCGTTGAAAAAATTGCTAACTTGATGGAAAACCCAACGTTTCTCGCCTCGCAGCGTGAATATGCCTTGTATCTTGGTTGGCTCGATGGCAAATCAGTGGTGGTTTGCTCAACGGGTATCGGTGGCCCATCGACCTCTATCGCGGTTGAAGAGTTGGCACAACTTGGTGTGGGCACCTTCTTGCGTGTAGGCACCACCGGGGCGATTCAGCCGGACATTAATGTCGGCGATATGATTGTCACCACCGGCTCTGTACGCCTTGACGGCGCAAGCAGCCACTTTGCGCCAATGGAATTCCCAGCGGTGGCTGATTTTGACGTCGCTACGGCCATGAAAGCCGCCGTTGATGACGACGGCGCCACGGTTCACACAGGCGTGACGGCATCCAGTGATACCTTCTACCCAGGTCAAGAGCGTTACGATACCTTTAGCGGCCGTGTAGTGCGTCGCTTCCAGGGTTCAATGCAAGAATGGCAAGACATGGGTGTGCTGAATTTTGAGATGGAATCAGCCACCTTGCTGACCATGTGTGCTAGCTCTGGCTTGCGTGCAGGTTGTGTGGCCGGTGTGATTATCAACCGTACACAAAAAGAGACCCCAGATCACGCGACCTTGAAAGAGACGGAAGCGCGCTCAATTAAAGTGGTGGTTGAGGCAGCACGTAAGCTCCTGTAAACAAGCGAGACATCGTTATCCTACTAAAACGCGGTGCCCGAGGGCACCGCGTTTTTTATTGCCGACAAGGTTGTCGAACGTGTCGTATCGCCTTGCGTAAGCGATTAACTTGTTCTTACTTCGATAGTACCGCCAGCCGCAATAAACCAATCGTAAAGATGGGTGCGTAAGTTGGCCAGCTGGTCAGGGCCGATCAAAGCTAAACCCAGATCTGTACCCCGCGTAATATCGTGATGACGTAATGGTCTAAAGCTGACCAGCATCGCACGTGCTTGCAAGCCACCCAGTAAATCGCGCAAAGACTCTAATTTATACAGGGTGTCATCACCGTCGCTAGACATGCCCTTTGTCTTGCACTCAATGATATGAAGCTTATTGTTAACCACCATGGCGACATCCAACTCATTGCGGACTTCTCGCTCGCCAATTTGGCGATAAACCTGCATAGAAAGCGCACTGTCTTGGATAGTCGGTAATTCTTTTTGGATAGAAGTGACCGTGTGGTGCACGTAGCTTTCCAGCCATTCTCCGTTGGCAAAACGTCGGGCTTCCTCACAGCTAAAAGTGAGCACACCATTTTCGTAGTGCGCTAATCCCGCATCCGATAAATCGTCGAGCAGCATCCCGAGTTCGCGATAGCCTTGCTGTTTTTCGCTCAATGCAACATCCAGGCACTGTTCTTTTCGGCAAGTGGTCGCTAAGTAATTTAAAGTGGCTAAGCCTGGACCTAATTCATACGCATTGCTCGCCCATTTTTCTCCTAACCGATAAATATCATTGGTGAGACAGCCGGTTTCCTCTTCATCGTGATCTGCGCAACGGGCACCAAAAATCGTCATGTACTCGGTCAAACTAATATGATCTTCGACCTGTTGCTGTGGAAGACCGTCGGGGTAGAGCCAGCATAATTCGTCGCTGTAGGGCTCTATCACATAACAGGGCCAGTGGTAAGTTCTAAACACTTCGTAAGCAGACAATAATTGGTGGCGTAGGCCACAGCTCGCATTAAAAAGGATGTCTTCAGAAGAGTGACTGAGCTGCTCGGCAAGACGTTTTACCTGACTTTTCACCTCGCGGATATTGATATCATCCGAGATTTCAAAAAACTCGGTTTCAATCCCCTTGGGCGCCAGCACACGCGTTAAACGCTCAAATTCCAGATCTTGCTCCAGCGTGCCAATGAGTATCAGCTTACTGACAGGCAATTGCTGATGCAAAACAGGGGTAACGAGACGGACAGGGTCAGAGTCGATGATTCCTACATGAATAGCCATAATTGCTCCAGGCGGGCTATGAGGCGGCATAAGGCCGCTTAATTATCGGTATAGTTGCCAGCCTCAACAGGTGGCGTAACTATTAATATCCGGCCTCGCGGTCAGGCTTTCAACCACTCGCTGAGTAAATAAGTGTAATTTTACACAGCGCTGACGTGATACCCGTTCTATTAACCCCGCAATAACCCGCCCCTTCTTCGTGACAGTGCCGCGCTAACCTTTGTGTAGCCGCTTTGCTTCCCTTCTAGGTGCGACTTTGCTTAAGTGCTTGCTGACGCAAGGTCTCGGTTAAACTATTTAGCTCAGGCAACATGCGTTGAATTAAGTGTAGCTGTTGTAGCACCATGCTGAGTGGGGCGTTATCAACAGGCACGTAAGTAGGAGACTGTGACTCGATGGTGGCATTGGCGTGGTGCTCATCAATGCTCACTGGCTCGCCCGTGGGTGTCTTGGTGCCGGTTGAGGGCACTTGTGCGGGTAACGCTGTAGGCAATGCTTGCCCCAAGCGCTCAGTCAACGTGTTGAGGGATTGATGAATCTCACGATGGAGCTGCGCCATCTTTTGATGATTAACCTCATCATCCATCCGGCTGCGATGCGCGCCCAGGGCGGAAATATAACTGAGCATGGCGTTGTTCAAGCACAAAAACCGGAAGGTCTCTTCAATATTGGTGCGATAGCGTCCAGGCTCCACCAGCATGTTACTGATCGCGGTGGTCAGCTCGGCATCGGCATTGTGGGCATGTCGACGCGCGATCCGATAGGCAAGGTTGTCCCGCTTACCCACTCGGTATTGCGCAATCACATGAGCCAAGTAGTCACGGTTAGCTTGCAGCGCTTCAGTCATGATCCCGCGCAAGCGGTGGGCTTGCCAGTCGGGTAGTACATAACGGACGGCGGCGACCGCAATCAAACAGCCAATCACGGTATCGCCAAGGCGAGGAAGAATAACCGCGAAACCTTGGCCAAATTGGCTAAAGCACATCAGCACCAGCAGGGTAATAAATAAAGTGGCGAGCGTGTATTGCACGGTACGAAAGGCGAAAAACAGCACCCCAGTGATCACCATTAACGCCAATTGACTGCTGGGATCAGGGAAAAGGTAGAGTGCGGGCACTCCCAAGAGTAAACCGGCGACCGTCCCTAAAATGCGCTCTTTCAACTTACTGCGCGTCGCAGAGTAGTTGGTCTGACACACAAATTGAATGGTCATCAAAATCCAAAAGCCGTGCTCTAACGAGAGCCCTTGGATCAGTGCATAACCGGTCAGCAGTGATAAGGACAAACGCACCGCATGACGGAAACGCAGTGATTTAATCGTGAGCTGCCGGCGAATGCGGTAAGCCATTTCCCCTAACGAGTGTGCATCCGGGTCGGCCAGTTCACTTTCTTGGAGGTTGTCCGTGCTGGCTAAGTGGCTCAAGCTGGCCAGTTGTTGTTCCACTGTCTCCAAGTTTTTGTAGAGAAAATCGAGTTGCTGCAGCAGCGCGAGGCGAGTGCTGTCTTGCTCCTCTTGTGCCGACAAATAGGCCATCGACTGTTTGATTGCCATGAGGGCTTGGTGGCCTGTTTTCGGGTGATGGTAGTGTGTACCGATCGACATCGCTTGCGCAACATCCCGGCAGGCTTGCGCTTGCGCGTTTAATAAGGCTTCAAAGCGAAAGAGGATATCGGAATGAAAAAAATGCGCCGCCAGATCCTGGTAACGATAATGGGATGAACTCACACGTTCGTGAATATCTTGGGCAATGAAATAGGTTTGTAGCAAGGTTTGATGCCGCTTTGTGAGTCGACCGCGTCGAGCACGGGCCAGTAATGACGCTTTCGCTTGATTGAGCGCGGCCACCACTTGCGCATTTTGGTTGGCGGCAGCAATACGCGTCGGTTGCGGAACCAACTCGGCGACCGGATGGAACAAACTGGACTTGGTTTCCATATAAGTGGCGGTTTGACGAAACACCGCAGCCAATCGGTGCTGAACCGGGCGGTGAGGCCATATCATGATCCAAGCCAGCGACAACAGCCCATACCAGAGCGCCCCAGATAACAGCATCATCGGCTGTAACCACATATCACTGCCTTGCTCCATCCCCAGCATGGTGTAAACCGCCAAAAGTAACGAGGCAAAGGCGATGGTGCCATAGCGCTCACCGATCGCGCCCAGCATGATAAAGCCAAAGCTGGAGGTCGTCAGGCCAATCGCGAATAGCCAAGGGGTGTCGTACAGTAGCTCGACCGAGAAGGCCGCGACGGTAAAGCAAACAAGGGTGACACCGAGCGCACGCAACCGCCCCCAAAAATGATCATCCACTTCCGCCAATGCCGAGGCAATGACACCGAGCACCAGTGGCGTCACAATATCTGTGCGTCCGGCGTATCCCGCGTACAACGCCACACCCATCAGGGCAATAAGGACGCGAATACTGTCATTAATACGATGGTTCGCCCAATACTCACGCACGGCGAGCGGCAGGAAAGGTAAACGTGGCAGAGAAAAAGGCATAAATAAGGATGACCGGCCAACAATGTTGGCAAGATAGCAGAAATGGAACCAGAAACTAAGCCTCAATGAGGGATTTTCTCGGGGAATAAGAAAAGGGTTGCGGCAGGTCAATTTCGTGTTGTCAGCGCACTGCGTAGGCAGTGGCATCGCGCTAGTAAATTGATTTATCGAGCATTGAGAAGTAGCATGCCAAGCATCTTTTTAGGGCACAACGCGTGCGCTATTCGCTGAATAACGTTGAGATATGAAACTTACAGCCAATCGCTGGGCACAATGGCTTGTTTACGGCGATCATTACAGCTTGCAGCTTGAAGATGATGGCTTACTGCTCGAATCTCGTCATCATCGACAATACATTCCTTTCTCGGCATGGGATGGGCAGCTAACGGTATCGCGTGGGTTGCTGTGGGGGACGATTTCGCTGACCGGTTATACCGATGAGGGTGACCCATTGCCATTCGAGGTCTTTGGCTTGCCATGGGATCACGCCCAACAAGCGGGACAAACGATTTACCGCCACTATCAAGCCTATATCGCCCGTTATCAAAAACGGCTAGCGATGATTCAGCCGAGTTTGTTGGCCGAGTTTGATGCACTGGTGAATGCGCCAGGTTATGCGCGTGTCACACAATTACGCAGCGCCCGACAAACGGTATTGAATAAGCTGGAAGGCGAGGGGATCCCTGCCTCGTTCTTGGCCAATTTGGACGAAAGCCTTGCTACCACACTATCGCCTGTGCTGCAGGCCGACTCAAGCTGGCTGAAAGCCCGCAATCAACAGTGGCAAGCGGCGATGCTTAACCAGTGGCAAACCTGGTTTGATACCATTGAATCGTCGCCATTGAATGCCGGGCAGCGCGAGGCCGTGCTTACCGATGAATCCCATACCCTAGTGGTGGCGGGTCCTGGCAGCGGCAAAACCAGCGTATTGGTGGCACGCGCCGCGTATTTAATTGAAAGTGGTCAAGCCAAGCCTGAGCAGCTTTTGTTGCTGGCCTTTGGTCGTGATGCTGCGACAGAGCTTAAAACGCGGATAAAGACCAAAACGGGCCATGAGGTGAATGTCACCACCTTTCATGGCTTTGCCCGTCAGCAACTTGCCGAGCACCAAGGACAGGCCCCGGTTATTTCGCCGCTCGCCAGTGATGAGACCGCCAAAGCGGCGTGGCTGACCCAAACACTTGCCGAACAGTGGCAACAGCCCACTACCCGCAAACGCTGGGACAAATTACATCAGCAGCAAACACTGCCGCTTGATGATAACGCTGAACTGACTGCGTGTGCCCATGACAGCCGGTTGCACACCTGGGTTTGGTCGCGTCTTTCACGGGTGATCCAAGCCAATACCACCAAGCGTGGTCTGACCGATAAACTGGCAAGCTTTGAGGAGCTGGCTGCCTTAAAAGATGAACTGGCGGTGATTTGGCCGTTGTACCAAGCCTACAAACAGGCGCTAAAAGCGGAGCAGGCGGTTGATTTTGACGGCTTGATCGCAAAAGCCACCAAGTTGTTTCAGCAGCGAAAATTCGTCACGCCTATTCAGTTTGTGAWGGTCGATGAGTATCAAGACATCTCCCCGGCACGGTTGGCGATGCTCGAGGCACTGTGTCACGGTAAAACGGACAGTGAAACCCAATCACCACGCGCCTCCTTGTATGCGGTGGGGGATGATTGGCAAGCCATTTATCGCTTTGCCGGTGCCGACGTCAGTTTAACCACCGAGTTTGCACAGCGTTTCGGTGACAGTGAAATTTGCTGGCTGACCACCTGCTATCGCTATCCGTCTACCTTGGGGGATGTGGCGCAGCAGTTCATCGAACAAAACCCCAAGCAGCTGAGCAAACAATTGGATTATGCGCGCGATAAGGCATCGGCGAAAACGCCCAAAACGATCAAGGTGATCACGGACGATAAGATAGAAAAGACACTGGTAAGCCTTGCCAAAAAGGACGCTAAAGCCGAGAAAGCAGTGAGTGTGATGCTGATAGGTCGCACGCATGCCATTTGTCCTGACGCGCTAGAAAACTGGCAAAATGCTTATCCGTCATTGGCGCTTCGCTATACCACCGCACATGCTAGCAAGGGCCAAGAAGCCCACTATGTGTTTATCCTCGGCATGGATGAAGGGGTATTTCCCGCCAAGCCGCGCTCGCTTTCACTCGGTGAGGCATTGTTAGGAAAAAATGAAGAACCGATTGATCACGCGGAAGAACGGCGACTGTTTTATGTCGCCCTGACGCGCGCGCAAAAACAAGTGTGGCTAGTACACCAAAAAGGTCATGCCTCATCATTTGTTGAGGAGCTCAAAGGGTATCTCTAGAAGGAGTATAACCCACACTGTCAGCGAACGACTCACAGCGTGGGGCAAGCACTACAAACGCTCGTCTAAATAGGCTTGATAATCAGGGATTTGAACATCCACCTCTTGGCCAAATAGCGGCGACGTGATCAGAAAGCGTGCGGTTGAGCGATTGGTGGCAACGGGAATATTCCAAACCGTGCTTACGCGGAGTAGCGCTTTGACATCCGGATCGTGTGGCACGGCATTGAGCGGATCCCAAAAGAAAATCATCGCATCAATTTTTTGTTCAGAAATCATCGCCCCGAGTTGCTGGTCACCCCCCATGGGGCCGCTGATTAACGGGGTGATTTTTAACCCGGTTTCTCGCGCAAGAATATGCCCGGTGGTGCCGGTGGCATACAGCTCATGCTGACTCAGTATCTCTTTATTTTCTTGTACCCACTCGCTCAAGGCGTTTTTGTAGTGATCGTGCGCCACTAACGCGACCTGTTTACGCGCAAGCATGGTCCGAGACGTTTGCTTCATACCCATTATCCCTCGTTAACAAGGTGGTTGTTATCAAACTGCCCACCGCAGCATTTACCGAAGCCTAAATCAATCCGGCGATGAAATATAGCGCCTAACTGACAAACTCCGACGGTCACTTGTCAGAATTATCACATTATCAATAAAAAAATAGCCAAGCACATGAAATAAAATCTATTTTTTCACCCACTTGTTAATCAAGCACGCAAAAGTAGCGCGACAACCCATCCAAGTAGCAACAAAAAGGCTACAGTTAGGTAATCAGGCAATGGAAGTGCCTAGTCATGCAGGAGTGTTTATGAGCAAGGAGTACGCGTATGTGGGTGACACTGGATTTTGAAGCATCCGGTTTGTCGTTAGTGTCTTACCCGATTGAGGTCGGGTACGTGTTACCAAGTGGTGACAGCCATAGTTTTTTGATTGACCCTTCCACCGCCAGTGGACACTGGCACCACTGGGACAATGAAGCTGAAACCCGAATTCATGGGATCTCGCGTGAACGTCTTTTTAGCGAAGGGATCAGTGTTCTTGAAGTATGCCAGCATCTCAACCAGACCCTCGCGCCTTTTGAACATGTATTGTGCGATAGCCAATGGGATCTGTTCTGGATGGGGCGACTTTATAAAGCCTGCTATATGCGTCCTTCATTCACCTTAATGGAGGTGAATCAATGGCTAAAAAAGCACAGCGATCTGGATCGGCGCGATTTTAGTCGCGAAATGGAGGCACTGGGGCCGACGCCGCATCGAGCAGAGGACGATGCGCGGCAAATTCGTCGCGCCCTCGATAGCTTGTTAAAATAGCTCGCCTTTTAGCTTACTCGTGGGATGTCATGACAACACCTTTTACCCTTAGGTTCGCGCAATTCAACCTCTCTCTAGCCGGGCGTCAGGCTGGTGACATTAAAGCAAAGATGCTAGCGCCTGCCCCCAGCCGACAAATTAAAAATCTCGCCGCAACCTTACAGCGGGTGCGTCCAGATGTGGTGGTGCTTTGCGAATTCGATCATCCAGGCGATGGCGGTGATGATGGGGCGATCGCTGCATTTTGTGAGCGTCACTTGGCCGAATCGCAATACGGTGACACGCCGATTGATTATCCGTATCGCTATTTACCCGCCACCAACACGGGGTTAAAACTCACGGTGCCGGTCAGTGAGCATCAACGCTTAAATCGTGCCCAGCAATGCCATGGCTTTGGTGACTATCATGGGCAATTTGGTTATGTGATTTTATCGCGTTACCCCATCGAAGACGATGCGATTCGCACGTGGCAAGACTTCGCGTGGTATCAGCTTCCTCAGCATCAAATTCCCGCGGAGTACTACACCGAACAGGCACAAACGGCGTTACGCCTCGCCTCGAAAAACTTGGTGTCAGTGCCGATTTTGGTTGGTGATAAACGAATACAGGTGGTGGCGTGTCATCCCACACCGCCGGTGTTTGATGGGCCAGAAAAGCGTAACTGGCGGCGCAACAGTGATGAAATTCACCAACTGATTGGCCTTTTGGATAATGCCGATTGGCTGGTGGACGACAAGGGCGCTCACGGCGGGCTTTCTCCTGAGACACCGTTTGTGGTGATTGGCGATTTAAATGCGGATCCGAGCTATGGTGATGGGGACAAGCAAGCCATTGGCGCCTTGCTTCACCATCCGCGGGTGCATCCAGAGGTTGCAGTTGGGGCGCAGGTACCAAAAAGTGACGCGGCACAGTTTCATGCGTTCCGCTTTATCGAAGGGAAAGGGCGGCCAGTCGCGACCCATAACGGTGGGTTACGCCTCGATTACGTCCTACCTTCGCGAGAGCTAGCGGTGCAAGCCTCTGGCGTATTTTGGCCGGCGTCTGATGATGCCGACTACCCACTGATTTGTGATAAAAACGGCCAAGAAAACGCCCGTGCTCACTCCGATCATCGTCTTGTCTGGGTCGATGTGGCACTGAGTTAGCGAGGCTGCGAGTCCAGCGCCACGTCTTCACGCTGACACGCGACTTCCGCGAGGCGTTTAGCTTGTTCGTCCGGCTTTAAAAAGCAGCAGGTTGAGCAATAACTGTGATCATCGACGGTAAAGATCCGGCAGCAGCCGCCGCGCAAACGGAAGCTGTGGGTTTGCAGCACAGTTTGGGTGTCATTCGGATCGTAGACGGTGACATCGTGAAAGCTACTGCGCTTGCTATAAAGTGGGGTGCCGCGTTGATGGACGATCGACAGCGCGGCTTCACGCGCGGCCTGCTCACAATCACGATGTTTACCCACCATCAAAAAGGCAATACAGATTGAATCGGCAACCACTTTCCAAAGTGGCCCTTCACGCATACTACTTTGCTCGGCAACCGCATCGACGATCGGCGAAAAGTGGCGTAACAACGCGCCGTGCAAAATAGCCTGCCAATCTTCTGCCGCTGGCTGTTTCCAGCCAATCAAGGCATTGAGGTAAAAATGTGGCTTGTGATAAACCAGCTCCTCGCCACTCGGTTTGGTGACGCGTGTAGGCTGGTATTTGACCTGCCAATTATCTAGATCTAGCGAGGGGAGTTGTCCGCCCAGTAGCCAGCTGGCCAGCACGGGCAGCAAAAACTCATAGGCATAAGCGCCGATAAAGAGCGTGCCTTGGGCGCGGTTATCTGCGTCGCCATAGGTGGCGTTGACGGCGGAAAAACACTGCGTCAATCCGTGCTCAGTCGTGAGCTGTTCTTGAAGTGACGTGCCCACTACATCATCAGGGATCACAGACAAGCCTAAAACAGAAGGGAAAGGGGCGAGTGCAACCGTGGTGGGCAGGCTTAACACATCAACGCTAGGATCGGCCGCGTTCATCAACACTCCTTTATGATAGGCGATCAAAACGCGAAATTTAGCATGTGCAGCAATCAATTGTAAGAGTGATTCGCATTTAGGCGTGCGAGCGGCGACGATGGCACGAATAACACGCCAAACTTGAGTGGATAGAGTTTGAGGGAAAAGAGGCGAAAACCCGCCTCTCAACACTCACCGCCATTATGCGGTTGAAGGAGGCTGGACTTGATAGCGTCCAGGCTTGTGATTCATCGCCAGCACGAGATTGGTGGTAATCGCTGCGGCGACAGATAAGGCAATCAGCCATGGGTCAACGATCATCAGCGACAACACCACAATCGAGCAATCCAGTGCCATTTGTACTTTGCCGGCGCGGATGCCAAACCGTTGCTGTAAGAACAATGCCAAGGTGTTAAACCCACCCAAACTACACTGATGGCGGAACATCACTAACATGCCCATGCCAATTAACCCACCGCCAAACAGCGCCGCATACACAGGGTGGATGCTATTAATGGTTAATACGGCGCTTAGATGATCCGCACCGAATGAGACGATACTGACCGCAACCAAGGTACTTAAGGTAAAGCGTTTACCCATTTGGGTGTAGGCGAGCCAATAAAAAGGCAGGTTAATTACGAAGAAAAGCTCACCAAAACTGAAGTCAGTGACTCGTTGTAAAAACAGCGCCAACCCAGCAGTGCCGCCGGTCAGTAATCCCACTTGGTTGAAAAAGAAGATGCCGAGTGACACCAAACTGCTACCGATAAGCAGCGCGAGTGCGTTTTCACGCTTGGAATGATTTCTATCCATATTTGCGTTCTATCCCTATTAAAACGACCGCTACACCATACGCTGTTGGTTGAATAGGTCGAGTCAAACGCCTGTTTGATAACAAGTGAATAACAATCCAATGCGTACATTATCATTTACGTTGTGGTTTTGATCACGATAAAAAGGCGCCGCTACAGACCAAAGTCTAATCTACATTGTCTACAATCTTATTCTATTCTGGCTTTATTAAAGTTTTTAGGCGGTTTTTATGTCTTTATTGTCGACAAATGACCAGGTTCTCGATCAGCACACGCATTCGGTGCCAGCTGAGTCACGTGAGCCCACCAAGTCAGCCAGCCTGACTGAACAGCTTATCGAGGCGATTGTCACCGGCACCTATCCAGCCGGCACCAAAGTATCGGAAGCGGGGTTAGCTGCTGCATTTGGCGTCAGCCGAGGGCCACTGCGCGAGGCGATGATGCGGGTCGAAGCCTTGGGATTGGTCGAGCGGGTGCCTCATGTGGGCGCGAGAGTCGTGACACTCACCCATCGCCAATTGGCTGAGATTTACGCGGTGCGAGAAGCGTTAGAGGGCATGGCCGCAAGACTGGCGTGTGCGCACATCACCGATGCGGAAATTGAGCAGCTCAGTGCGGTGCTCGACACCCACCATGTCTATATCGAGCGGGTGGAGGGGGCGGCCTACTTTCATCAACAAGGCGACTTTGATTTTCACTATTGCATCATCAAAGCCAGCCATAACCACAAACTGATCAATCTGTTGTGTGGTGAGTTGTACCACCTATTGCGAATGTATCGATTTCAATCGCCCCGGGCGCATTCTCGCCCCCAGCAAGCGCTGCAAGAGCACATGCAAATTTTAGCGGCAATTCGTGAGCGCGATGCCGAGTTGGCCGAAATGCTGATGCGTCGTCATATTCAGCGCAGCCGCCAACTGATTGAACAGCAAATAGCAGATTGAATAGCAACTGACGAATTAAAAATAGTGCGGTGGTGAGCCCCGCTAAGCCACGAATTTACAAGGAGAATACGATGAGTGCAGGTGCACGTTTTCGCCAAGCGGTGCGCAGCAATATTCCGCTGCAAGTCGTCGGCACCATTAACCCCTATTGCGCCATGATGGCAGAGCGAGTAGGGCATCAAGCCATTTACCTGTCAGGAGGCGGGATTGCTAATGCCTCTTATGGCTTACCGGATTTGGGGATCACCACGCTTAACGATGTGTTGGAAGATGTCCGCCGGATCACCGCAGCAACCGATGTGCCCTTGCTGGTGGACATTGATACCGGTTTTGGCGGTGCGCTCAATATTGCTCGCACTATTCGTGAAATGGAACGAGCCGGCGCGGGGGCGGTGCATATGGAAGATCAAGTGGCGCAAAAGCGCTGCGGTCATCGTCCCAACAAAGAAATTGTCAGCCAAGCTGAAATGGTCGACCGCATTAAAGCGGCGGTGGACGCGCGCACCGATCCTGAGTTTGTGATCATGGCGCGCACCGATGCCTTGGCAGTGGAAGGCATGGACAGTGCTGTTGCCCGCGCCAGAGCGTACGTAGAAGCAGGGGCGGACATGATTTTCCCCGAAGCCATGCAAACGCTCGAACAGTACCAAGCCTTTGTCGAGCAAGTGCAAGTGCCGGTACTGGCCAATATCACCGAGTTTGGGCAAACCCCACTGTTTACCAGCCAAGAGCTGGCGAGTGTGGGAGTCAGCATGGTGCTGTATCCACTCTCTGCGTTTCGCGCCATGAACCAAGCCGCCCTCAATGTGTATCAACACCTACTGGATGATGGCCACCAAAAAAACGTGGTCGACACCATGCAAACCCGTGATGCGCTCTATGACTTCTTGGGGTATCACGCCTACGAAGAGCAATTGGATCGCCTATTTGGAAAAGAGTGATCACGGACGCACACCCACGGTGTGAAAACGTCGGTTACACCACTGGAATTATCATCACGTTCACGGATTCATGCAGCGGTTGAATCTGATGGCATCAAAGGAAAGGAGCCAATCATGACACATGTCGCCGTCGCACCTAACGAGAAACCAACCTCTGGCGCAGGCCTGCGTGGCCAAAGTGCCGGCACCACCGCCTTGTGTACGGTCGGGCAAACCGGCACTGGATTAACCTATCGTGGTTATGACATTACCGATTTAGCCAATCACGCCCAATTTGAGGAAGTGGCTTACCTGCTACTCAAAGGCCAACTCCCCAATCGCCAAGTGCTCGCTGACTACACAGAAACCTTGGTGGGTAAGCGGGGATTACCTGACGCCTTAAAGGCCGTGCTGGAGCGAATTCCTGCTAATGCGCACCCCATGGATGTAATGCGTACTGGTTGCTCGATGCTGGGGAACTTGGATCAAGAAACCGACTTTAGTGAGCAAGCAGATAAAACCGATACCCTGTTGGCAATGTTGCCGGCCATTATCTGCTATTGGTACCGCTATTCGCATGATGGCGTGCGGGTCGATACCTATCAGCCTGAGGTGAAAAGCATTGGTGGCTACTTCCTCAAAATGCTGACTGATGAAACTCCGTCGTCACTGCATGAATCTGTGATGCATTGCTCACTGGTGCTGTATGCCGAGCATGAGTTCAATGCCTCGACCTTTACTGCCCGTGTGTGCGCCTCCACTTTGTCCGATTTGCACTCTTGCATTACCGCGGCCATCGGCAGTTTGCGCGGCCCATTGCATGGCGGTGCCAATGAAGCGGCGATGGCGATGCTAGAACAATGGCGCACGCCTGACGAAGCTGAAGCAGGGCTAATGCAAATGCTCGCCAATAAAGACAAAGTGATGGGCTTTGGCCATGCGATTTACCGTGAATCAGACCCCCGCAATGCGCTTATTAAGCATTGGTCGAAACAGCTGGCGCAGAACGCACCAGACGCTTGGCTTTATGATGTGTCTAAGCGGGTTGAGCAGGTGATGAAGCGCGAAAAAGGCTTGTTCCCCAATGCCGATTTTTATCATGCGTCGGCCTACCACTTTATGGGGATCCCGACCAAATTGTTTACCCCGATTTTTGTGATGAGCCGAGTAACGGGCTGGGCGGCGCATGTGTTTGAGCAGCGCGCCAATAACCGCATTATTCGCCCCAGTGCCGATTACGACGGCCCTGAACACCAGGATTGGCTACCTATCGATCAGCGCCCCTAATCGGCGCGCATTCACCCGATTGAAATTACAGAAGGAATTGACCATGAGCAACAACGTAGAACTGAACCAGCGCCCGGATCCCGATGCGTTATTGGTGCAAATTGCCGATTATGTCGATAGCACGCCGATTGCCTCGGCAGAAGCCTACAACACCGCGCGTAACTGCCTGATAGATACCCTAGGCTGTGGCTTGCTGGCGCTACGTTTCCCTGAATGCACCAAACACCTGGGTCCACTGGTGCCGGGGACGACTGTGCAACATGGTGCGCGTGTGCCGGGCACCTCCCACGAGCTTGATCCGGTCACTGCCGCGTTTAACATCGGGTGTGTTATTCGCTGGCTCGATTTTAACGATACTTGGCTCGCCGCCGAGTGGGGCCATCCGTCCGATAACCTAGGTGGCATTTTGGCCACTGCCGATTATTTAAGCCGTGTGGCCGTGTCCGAAGGCAAACCGCCGCTTACCATGCGCGATGTGCTGACTGCGATGATCAAAGCGCATGAGATCCAAGGCGTGCTTGCTCTTGAAAATAGCTTTAACCGCGTCGGGCTCGATCACGTTTTACTGGTGCGCGTGGCGTCGACGGCGGTGGTCACCAAAATGCTGGGTGGTAATCGTGACCAGATCATTGATGCCGTTTCACAAGCGTGGGTCGATGGTTGTGCGCTGCGCACCTACCGCCATGCGCCGAACGCCGGGTCACGCAAATCGTGGGCGGCGGGCGATGCCACCTCCCGTGCGGTGCGCTTGGCGATGATCACCATGAAAGGTGAAATGGGCTTGCCGTCGGTGCTCAGCGCACCTAAGTGGGGTTATTACGATGTGCTATTTAACGGCAACGCTTTTAGTGTCAAACAAGACTTTGCCAGCTATGTGATGGAAAACGTGCTGTTCAAGATCTCCTTCCCAGCAGAGTTTCATGCCCAAACTGCGGTAGAAGCGGCGGTGACCTTGCATTCACAGATGAAAGACCGCGTGGATGAGATTGAACGTATTGAAATCACCACCCATGAATCGGCCATTCGCATCATTTCTAAAGAAGGGGAGTTGGCTAATCCGGCTGACCGTGACCACTGCCTGCAATACATGGTGGCAGTACCGCTGCTATACGGCAATCTAGTGGCCGAGCACTATGAAGACGCTTTCCATCACGCCGATCCGCGTATTGATGCGCTACGGCAAAAAATGGTGATCAAAGAAGACCCACGCTATAGCGCGGAATACCTAGAAGCCGACAAGCGCTCGATTGCCAATGCGATCCAAATCTTCTTTACCGATGGCAGCCACACTGAACAAGTCGCGGTGGAATATCCGATTGGTCATCGCCGTCGCCGCGAGGAAGGGATCCCTGTGCTGGAGCAAAAATTCCGCTCCAACTTGGTAACTCGGTTCCCGCAAGCACAGAGCGATAAAATTGCCGCCTTATGTAACGACCAGGCCGCGCTGGAGAAAACCCCGGTGCACGAATTTATGTCGCTGTTTGTGATTAACTAAGCACGTTCTCAACACGTTGCTTGCTAACTCATCGCTCGCTGATCGCGGGCGATAAGGAGCCGCTTATGCAAGAAGCCAGTTATCAACACCACGCGGATTGGGCTAGCCGTGATCCCGAGGGATTTTGGCAGGCACAGGCCAAACAGCTCGATTGGTTTACCTTTCCTCAAACCATGCTTAGCAAAGACGACAATGGCATTGAGCGCTGGTTTGCCGATGGCACTATGAACACCGCGTATATGGCACTCGATGCCCATGTCGAACAAGGCCGGGGCGAGCAAACCGCGCTGATTTACGACTCACCGGTTACCGATAAAAAAACCACCTACACCTATGCGGCGCTGCGTGACTATGTGGCGAAAGTGGCGGGCATGCTGGCAGGGCTAGGGGTTGAAAAAGGCGATCGCGTGGTGATTTATATGCCCATGATCCCAGAAGCAACCGTAGCGATGCTCGCGTGTGCACGGCTTGGTGCTATTCATTCGGTGGTGTTTGGTGGCTTTGCCCCGAACGAGCTGGCGGTACGGATTGAAGATGCGGAGCCCAAAGCGGTGCTCACCGCCTCATGCGGGATTGAAGGCGAGAAAACCTTGGCGTATAAGCCGATGGTTGATCAAGCCATCATGGACAGCCGCTACAAACCCGACCATGTGGTGGTCTATCAACGTGCAATGTGCCGCGCCAATTTAGACAACCCGCGTGATGCCGACTGGGCAGCGTTATTGGCTGAAGCAAAGCCTGCAGCACCGGTGCCCGTCAATGCTACGGATCCCTTATATATCCTCTATACCTCCGGTACCACGGGTAAACCCAAAGGCGTAGTACGTGACAATGGCGGCCACGCGGTGGCGATGAAGTACAGCATGAGCGCGATTTATAACGTCAAACCCGGTGAAGTGTTTTGGGCCGCGTCGGATGTCGGCTGGGTAGTGGGGCACTCGTATATTGTGTATGCCCCTTTGCTACACGGCTGCACCACGGTGATGTTTGAAGGCAAGCCAGTCGGTACACCGGATGCGGGAGCGTTTTGGCGCGTGTGTGATGAGTATAACGTCAGCATCTTATTCTCGGCGCCTACCGCCTTTCGGGCGATTAAAAAACAAGATCCAAACGGTGATCACCTTGCGCGCTATCCAATGACATCCTTACGCACGGTGTTTATGGCGGGCGAACGGCTTGATCCACCGACATTGGAATGGGTGGAAGAAAAGACCCAGCGACCCGTGGTGGATCACTGGTGGCAAACCGAAACTGGCTGGGCGATTGCAGGCAATCCATTAGGGTTAACCTGCTTTGCGACCAAGCCCGGCTCGGCAACCATGCCAAGCCCTGGCTATCAAGTGCAGATCCTTGATGAAATGGGCGAACTGGCGGCGCCAAACCAGCAAGGATACATTGCCGTAAAGCGCCCTCTGCCACCTAGCTGCCTGCCGACGGTGTGGCGCAACCACGATCGTTTTGAAGCCGGCTACCTCAGCCAGTTCCCCGGCTATTATGTTTCCGGTGATGGGGGTTACATGGATGAAGATGGCTACGTGTTTGTGATGGGACGGATTGATGATGTGATTAACGTCGCAGGTCACCGTTTATCGACCGGCGAAATGGAAGAGGTGTTAGGCAGCCATGAAGCGGTCGCCGAATGTGCGGTGGTGGGCATGCACGATGAGCTTAAAGGCCAATTGCCGCTCGGCTTAGTGGTGCTGAAAGACGGCTTTGTCTCAGTGAGTGGCGAGATAGAACGGGAATTGGTGCAGCGTGTGCGTGACAGAATTGGCGCAATTGCTTGCTTTAAACAAGCAGTTATCGTCGATAAGTTACCCAAAACACGCTCAGGTAAAATCTTGCGCCGAATTATTCGCCAAATGGCGGATGGCGAGTCGTATCAAGTCCCCTCGACCATTGATGACCCTAGCAGTTTGGAGGCGATTGCCTCGGCGTTGTCATCGTAAGCTTTGTTATTCAAGCTTTATTATTTAGGCCTTGTTATTCAGGGCTTGCTATTTAGAGCTTGTCATTTTGGAGCTTGTCATTCTGAGCGTGACAATAGGTGCGACAACGCGTGGTATCACAGCAATACCACGCGTTAAGATAAGAGCGCGCTTATTGAGTGATGCGCGGGCTTATTGAATCAAACACGCAAACCCTTTGAGGTAGAAACCTTCTGGATAAGCACTGTGAGTGGGGTGATCCGCGGCTTGTGCAAAGCGTTCGATAAACTGCACGTTTTTACCCGCATCTAATGCCGCGTCCGCCAAGATCTTTTGGAATAACCCTGAGTCCATTAGCCCTGAACATGAATAACTGAGCAGCACACCGCCTGGGTTTAGCAGCTGCATGGCGAGCATATTGATATCTTTATAACCGCGGCATGCGCCGGTCAGTTGTGATTTCGATTCGGCAAACTTGGGCGGGTCCATCACAATGACGTCAAACCGTTCGCCTTGTTCGCGATAAGTGCGCAGCAGCTTGAACACATCGGCATTGACAAATTCCGCGCGGGTAAGATCAAAGCCGTTACGTTCGGCATTGGCTTTGGCTCTATCGAGCGCCGGCTGCGACACATCGACATTGATAATCTGTTTGGCATTACCTTTTTGCGCATACAAGCCAAAGCCGCCCGTATAGCAAAAGCAGTTCAGTACACGTTTGCCATCCATGTATTTCACCGCTTGTTCGCGACTATCACGCTGGTCGAGATAAAAACCGGTTTTGTGGCCATTGGTAATATCAACCTCAATTGCCACGCCATTTTCTTCGATGATGACGGACGCAGGCGGCTCCTCACCGTGCAGTACACCCACACGAGGCTTGAGACCTTCTTTTTTACGAATGGCCACATCCGAGCGCTCGTAGATATGACAATCTGGGAACTCGGTACGCAGGGCGGTGACCAGATTATCACGCTGGGCATCCGCGCCGGCGCTGAGCAATTGGCATACCAAGTAGTTATCGTACTTGTCGACAGTGATGCCGGGGACACCGTCTGACTCGGCGGCCAATAGACGGTAACCGGTTAAGCTATCACGCTCGGCGAGCATGGTACGCAGTGGCTTAGCCGCACGAATACGGGCGAGGAAAAAGTCACTGTCGATGACGGTTTTCTCAAAGCACCACATGCGTACCCGAATTTGTGATTGCGGCGAGAATGCCCCTAGGCCTAAAAATTCGCCTTGATGATCACAAACAGTGACAGTGTCACCTGATCCGGGCTTGCCTTCAACGCGGGTGATTCCTCGCGAGAAAATCCAAGGATGGCGGCGTTTGATTGATTTATCGCGGCCTTTGGCGAGATACACAGTGGCAGTCATGATGGTTCCTAACAATGGGTGGTGCAAAACACGTCAAAATGCTGAGTGAAGCACCTGCATCATGACGTGACTTGCGGATAAAGCAAAAAGGGCGGGTATTGTCGAGCAAGGCTGACAGCATTGCAATAAAAACGCGCCCAGAGTAGGGCGCGCGATAAGGGGAATGATGGAATCAAACCATGGCGTTAGGTGCGAAGCCCTGCCACTAAGGTTTTAAGCTGGTGGGCTTGTGCGCCAAGTTCGCTCACTTCGGTAGCGGAATCACGCAGCATTTGGGCAACCTGGGTAGACTGGCTGCGTACTTGCTCCACATCTTGCGAAATCGTACCCGCAACATTACCTTGCTGCTCAGCAGCGGCGGCAATTTCGGTGCTGCGATCGGCAATGGTGCCACTGCGCTCAGCGATTTGGCTGATCTCCGTATCAATCTCTTGCACCGCCGCTTCACTGGACGACGCATTTTCAACTGTGCCTTCCATCACCCGGCGCAGCTCCGCGGTATGCGTTTGCAGTGACTCAATCATCGACTGAATATCTACCGTGGACTCTTGGGTGCGACTGGCCAGTGTGCGTACTTCATCGGCCACCACGGCAAAGCCGCGGCCTTGCTCACCGGCACGTGCCGCTTCAATTGCGGCGTTAAGGGCCAACAAGTTGGTTTGTTCACTGATGCCATTGATGGTGGTTACCACGGTACCAATTTGCTCGGCGTTTTTGCTCAGCTCGCTGACTTTATCCGCCGCTTGGGCAATTTCAGCGGCAAGGCCGTTAATCGCGCTCATGGTTTGTTGAACTTGCTGACGTCCCTGGTTTGCAGCCTCGGTGGCCTCTTGCGTTTGGGTCGAGGTGTCCGTGGCATGGCTGGCTACTTCGCGAATCGAGCCGGCCATTTCTTCGGTGGCACTGGCCAGTGAATCAAGATACTGGCGCTGACTCTCACCCAAGGCTTCACTTTCATCGCTCCGCTGTTGCAGACTGGAGGACAGACCATCCATCATTTCCGCGCTTTCCTGGATCGCCTTCACCAAGTTTTGCTCGCGCTCGAGCACTTTATCGATAGTAACGGCAATTTGGCTAAACTCATCACGAACAGGGATAAAGTTCATCCGGTAACTTAGCTCACCATCTGCTAGCTTTAATAAAGCTTGGTTCATGGTGTACATCGCACCGCCAATAAAGGTCATGATGTAGTAAATCAGCACCGCAATCACCAGCACCATACCAAGGAGCAGGCTCCAATCGGTGGCGCTCATATGGCTAAACAGCGAGCCGTCGACTTGGTAGGCAAGCTCAT
The DNA here is from genome assembly GCF_001995745.1 of Salinivibrio sp. ML323. Lineage (NCBI taxonomy): Bacteria > Pseudomonadati > Pseudomonadota > Gammaproteobacteria > Vibrionales > Vibrionaceae > Salinivibrio > Salinivibrio sp. ML323. Next base: position 56,917 of record NZ_MUES01000010.1, read on the forward strand.
TGCCATTAAAGGTAAAACCGGTTTGCTGGTTATTGAGTAAGGTTTGCACCTCGCCTTTCGGGAGGTCGTATTTTTCAACCATGGCTTGAATGGCTTGACCTTCCGCTTCCATTTTGTGTGCCACACGGGTATCCGAAGCAGCATCCAAGGTAAGCGCAATCACAACCATTGCGAGCAAGGGGAGGAAAAAGATAAGGTAAAATTTTTCTTGTAGCCGAAGGTGGATAAAGTATTTATCAATCCATCGAAACGCAACTTCTTTCATGACGCCATCCTGTCAAACGACTTGTCTCATGTAGCGTTATACAGGTGTCGTTTTGCAATGGGAATATAGCAGAGGTGACAGATGTCTCAAAAATGTGTCAAAGCCTATGTCACAGGTCACGTTCAGGGGGTTGGCTTTCGTTATCACACCGCCCATGAAGCGTTAAAGCTTTCATTGACCGGATACGCGAAAAATCTGCCGGATGGTCGCGTTGAGGTATTGGCCTGTGGCCGCGAGGAGTCAGTGGACGCGTTAATGACGTGGTTAGATAAAGGGCCACCGACAGCAGGCGTCGATCAGGTTGACAAAGAAGGAGCGGAATGGCGCGCCGTTGATGGGTTCGCCATCTTATAGCGTCTTAATAACAGGTCTCAATAATAGGTCTCAATAACATAGAGCCTAGTGCCAATCGTTACATGCGCCGCGAGGGTGTGGCGGCGCTTGATTTATCGGCCTCGGGACTTGTCGGCCTCGATCACTAGAGGCATTTAGCGGGCTTGGGTAAGCCTGCCAGCTTGGTGGCCTGTTTGGCTGGGCCTTTCGGGAACAGCTTAAACAAGTACTTGCTGTTGCCTTTTTCTGGGCCGTATTCTTTTTCCATCGACTTAACCAACAAACGCACCGCTGGTGAAGTGTTGTACTCTTGATAAAAATGGCGGACAAAGTGAATCACTTCCCAGTGTGCCTCGGTCAGCGCAATGTTTTCTTGTTCGGCAAGCAGCGGCACCAGGGCTTCGTGCCAATCGTCCACATTTTTTAAATACCCTTGCGCATCCGTCTCAATGGTTTCACCTTCATACACCAGCATAGTCTTACCTTTGTTCGTCATCTGATCGGACGTTATCGTTGTTATTAAAGCTGCAAAGCATAGCGAGCAGGGAGGGCGAGTGCAACTGGCGTTCAACCGCGACTTCGTGCTGCGCGCCGCACTGAGTGGGTGCGCCATTTAACGACAAAAAAGCCGGCGCGTGCCGGCTCTTTGTGTTTGTTACTGACAAGTCCCTAGGGTTTAGTCGTCGTTCATAAAGCCAAGAATGCTTAGCATGTGAACGAAGATGTTGAAGATGTTCAAATATAGCGACACTGTGGCGCGGATGTAGTTGGTCTCGCCGCCATTAATGATGTTGCTGGTGTCATACAGAATAAAGGCTGAGAAAATCAGTACCGCGATGGTGCTAATTGCCAGGCTCAACGCTGGGATCTGCAAGAAAATATTCGCGACCATTGCCACTAATAGAGCAATCACACCGGCAACCAAGAAACCACCCATGAAAGAGAAGTCTTTCTTAGAGGTAATGGCATACGCCGATAGGCCTAGGAACACCATCCCTGTGGTGGCAAGCGCCTGCATCACAATGCCTGGGCCGCTAGAAAGGCTCAGGTAGTAAGTCAGGGTTGGGCCGAGTGAGGCACCCAGCAAGCCGGTGAAGACGAATGTCCACACAATACCGGCAGAAGAGTTCATGGTGCGTGGTAGCACAAAGAACACGATCGCCAACGCACCTAGGGTCATACCTAGCGACATCATTGGGCCGATGCCGACAGCGATAGCGATAAAGGCCGCGATAGCACTGGTGATCAGTGTCATCGATAGCAGTGCATACGTGTTACGTAGCACCTTGTTTGTAGATAACGCACTCTGCTGTGACTGGCTGTGCGAAACGATACGATCGTTCATAACGTTCTCCCGGTTGGGTTAACAATCCATTTTTATATACGACAGTTATGCGGGCAGTCGTTCACTTTTTCAAGCTGCCCACGTCCTTAATCTAAACCACGACTGGCTTTTATAGGGTTAATAATACCTTATCCGCGCCTAACACCGATGGTGAAGTTGTAAAGGGATGTTAACCCAGCCCTTAAAGCGCGAACAAGGTAAAGTTTGTTACATCAACCACTTCCACCAGACGAACACGGCCAAGAAACCAAATAAATAGACCAGCCCGGTGATTGCCAATGCGCGCATCGCCTTGCTCATGGTCACTTCGGGTGGTAAACGGTGCTTGGTCACCAAAATATAGTTCAATAGCGCGAAAAAGGGCGTGGTGACAAATGCCGCGACCATGGCAAAATCAAGCATGGTCAGCAGCGCCCCAGTCCAAAATGCTACGATAGCCAGTGCCAACACAGCGATCAGTACCATCCAGCCTTGTGTAACTGCGGGTTTTGTTTCTGCTTCTGTTTGCTCGCGTAATAACCGTTGCGATTCGGACACCACCCGCGCATAGCCATCGATTACCGTGATGGTGCTGCCGAAGATACAGAAAAAGGCGACCACCGCAATCAAATAACGTGACCACTCGCCAATGGTGGCGGCATACAAACTCACCAATTGATGAGAAAAGCCAATACCGGATTGTTTCAGTTCAACCCCGCTGCCGTGCAGAAGCAGGGCACCCAGTGATAAGAACACAATCGCCAATAGCGCGGTGCCAATGTAGCCGACGTTAAAATCAAACAGCGCCGCTTGGGCATTGATTGGCTCAGATTGCGCTTTGCGCTTGAGCCACACCGACGTAATACTAGAAATTTCAATCGGGGCGGGCATCCAACCCATGGTGACCACGATAAAGCCAATCGCTGCTACCGACCAAATCGACGGCGCATTAAAACTAGGCTCGACCGCGACTGGGTTACCGACCGCAACTGTAACCGCGACCAAAGTGGCGCAAGTTAGCGTTGCCATGATTACTTTAGCAAGCAGATCCAATGCCTTGTAGTGGCCAGCAATTAATATCACCAGGCAAGTGATCACAATAATGGTCGACAACACCGTTAGTGACAGATCAAACGGCACAAAATAGCTTAATAAGCTGGCGCTAAATAAGGTCAAGGCCGCGGTGTTAATAACACCAGACACGGCACTCAGTGCAACAAACAGCCACARGTAAGGGCGGCCTAAGCGCGCATAGCCTTCTACCAGCGTTTCGCCAGTGCCTGCGGTATATTGTACGCCTGCTCGAAAAAAGGGGTATTTAAATAAGTTAACGAGCAGGATCAATGCTGCGAGCTGCCAGCCATAAATAGCACCGGCCTTGGTAGACGCAACAAGGTGAGATCCGCCTACTGCCGCCGCGGCCATCATTATCCCTGGCCCTAAAGCGCGTAGGCGTTGCATCACCGACAAGCTGGGCGCTGTCTGGTGCGAAGAGACGGTTTGCATGGTTGTTTCCTTTATAATAATTGCGTTGTTGTGTTTGCTTAATTTTATGATTTAACGCTATTGCTTTTATATTTTACGCGTAAGGCCGATTTTTATCGTTTTGCCTTCAGTGTTTTTGTCAATAGCTACCCATGAATAGCATATGAGTTAAACGTGTCAACCAGTCTTGCCATATTTATTCAGCATAGGCGTCACGCTGGGTGCGAATGACCAACACCGCTAACCTGACATAAATATAAAGCGATAAATATCCGACCATTGTCTGAGAGAGCAGACAGCGCCGGAAAAGATCTTAGCAGGGTGCAATCAGGGCTGAATAAGTGTGATCTAAGATCAAATTCTGCTGGAAATGAGACTCCAATCACAATAGAATGCTCGCCCAACATGCGCTCTTTGCTCAGTGATAGGCAAAGAGTGGCTGTGTCGCGATTCGCGGCTGAAGAAAAAGCGTCCAAGGTAGGGCCCACCTTCACCGAACCCGCGGTACGATGTAACGCATGATGGAACCTCTTGCCTCCCCGGCAGCGTGTCGTACTCATCCGTACCGCAAGTGCAATACAACACGGCAAGGTAATCTATTTATGCAACTCCTCTATAGTGCGGCAGGTCTCGTCGCTCTGGTTCTGTGCGCGTGCGCATTTTCCACTAACCGTAAAGCTATCAATTGGCGTACCGTGTTCGGCGCGTTTGGCTTGCAAGCTGGGTTTGCTGCCCTGGTGCTCTATATTCCCTTTGGTCAAGCCATGCTTGGGACTATGAGTAATGGCGCGGCTAAGTTGTTATCGTTCGCCAACGAAGGCATCGAATTTGTATTTGGTCCGCTGGCCAATGATGGATTTATCTTCGCTGTTAAAGTTTTGCCGTTAATCATTTTTATCAGTGCGCTGATTTCTCTCCTTTATCATCTCGGCATTATGCAGTGGGTTATTAAATTGCTCGGCGGGGGCATACAGCGATTACTCGGCACCAGTCGAGCTGAATCGCTGGTAGCCACCAGTAACATCTTTCTTTCTCAGGGCGAATCTCCTTTGGTGGTTCGCCCTTTTCTTAGCAAAATGACTCGCTCAGAGCTATTTGCGGTGATGGTCGGCGGTATGGCCTCGGTGGCCGGTAGTGTGCTTGGCGGTTATGCCGCGATGGGTGTAGATTTAAAATACCTGATTGCGGCGAGCTTTATGGCGGCACCGGGTGGGCTATTGATGGCCAAAATCATCGTCCCAGAGACCGAAACACCGGCCGAGCAAAGCCAGGTTGAGATCAGCGATAGCGACCAAGCAAACGCGATTGATGCATTGGCTAGCGGTGCGATGAACGGCATGAAAGTCGCGGTTGCGGTCGGCACCATGCTGGTGGCCTTTATCAGTGTGATTGCGATGCTAAACGCCGGGCTGAGTAGTTTAGGGGAGCTGGTCGACATTGACGGCTTAAGCCTAGAAATGTTGTTTGGTTACCTGTTCTCACCCCTGGCGCTGCTTACCGGTGTACCCGTGCATGAAGTGTTTGATGTCGGCAACCTCTTGGGACAGAAGATTGCGCTTAATGAGTTTGTCGCCTTCTTATCCTTTGCCGATATCAAAGCGAACTTGTCGGTGCAAAGCCAAGTCATTGTGACCTTTGCCTTGTGTGGCTTTGCCAATATCGGCTCGATTGCCATTCAACTTGGCTCGATTGGTGCCATGGTGCCCGAGCGTCGCAAAGATGTGGCAAGCTTAGGCGTGCGCGCAGTGATTGCCGCCACCTTTGCCAACCTTATGAGTGCCGCACTGGCGGGTATTTTTATCGCGCTATAAACATTGCGCGGTAACGAGACTCGGTTAAAGTATCTCAGTAAAAGCAGGGCGATTGGCGGCAAGCTAATCGCCTTTTGCTAACATATTCGCCAAGCTGATCACAGCTTGAGCGAACAGACAAGAGGCGGTAAATAAAGGGTTTACAAGCCACAGCGAACCCAATAATATACGCCGCGTTCCGGAGAGATGGCTGAGTGGTTGAAAGCACCGGTCTTGAAAACCGGCAAGGGTTAATAGCCCTTCTAGGGTTCAAATCCCTATCTCTCCGCCACATATAAAAAAGCCGCTGCTCAGTCAGCGGCTTTTTTGCGTTTATCCCCTCCACAAACTCCCAAACCCTGACCGCGCCAACATTTTAGACGCCTTTGCCTAAACACACTGCCCAGCATCTGATAACCTAGCCCGCAAAAAATCGCCCTGTAAGGCCTTTTGGACGCCGCCAACCAGAGGGCGGTAGCGTGGGTGTTGCCGAGCCTATCACCTCGTTCCCACGCTCCTGCGTGGTAACGCGTTATGGGTTAGGTGGTACTGTTTCGGGATAATGTGAACGCTTCAACCATGATAGGCGGCATGCACACTTTCTCGGAAAAGAGACAGACCCTAAAGGCTCAAAATGTTATTCATAACAGTGATTTAGATAAGAAAAGCCGCGTATAACGATTTTGGGAAATCGCGCATGCGCATTAATACAATGTTAGGCTCTACTATGGAACTTGTGCAAGCATCTATCCATTTACTTGAGAGTAGCCCTCTCGAAGGTATTTCTAGAGGACTACTCTATTATGTGCATACCGGCAGGAATGCTTGGCATAGTACGTGGGTAACTCAGTATGCAAATGGCTGCATGCACACTACTCTAGAATCTGCAAAAGAGTATGCTGAAAAGAGAAGAAATCGGGGCACGGTATTTTATATCAAGCAATTACCGTGTTTAGTCTTTCGCAGCAAAGGCGCTTGCATATTAGTCACTGAAATAAACAACAAAAATCCTCTCTCTGGATATTCCCCCGACGCAACAACCAAAGAGGTAGCATACGGCCTTAGTAAAATTGAAGGCGCACTTGATAACTACCTTAAAATGGGCGCCCCTATTAATGGGGTAGCAATGTCATTTCTTCCAAGCAGTAGATTTTGGAATCTAAGGCCAGGACCAAGGGACTCAGTAATTATTCTATCGTGTAAAAATCCTGCCTTGTCAGTAGAAAAAGTATCCAGCGATAACTTACTGGCTTATAAATCCTACTCTAATGGTGGCAATTACTATCTTGGCTGGTCTGGAATTGAATCTGAAATAAAGAGGCTGGCAGTATTGCAGCTATATCGAAAAGCCAAGCCTAACAAATCAAGGAAGAAGGACGCGCAAAAAGCGCGCGCCTCTTCTTGAGGCGTTATGTGCCCAAAGGAGAAATTATGAAGCATCTATCAATATTGATTTTGGTGGTAGCCTTTCTACAAGGATGTGCAACCACTTATCAAAGCAGCGGGTTTTCTGGTGGTTACTCAGAAACGCAGTTAGACGAAAATGTATTTAAAGTCACTTTCAGGGGCAATGGATATACAAGCAGAGAAAGAGCATCAGATTTTACGCTATTGCGAAGCGCAGAATTGACATTGCAAAGTGGATATAAGTATTTCGCTGTTATTGATGCTAATAGTTATACATCAAACAGCACATATACTACCCCAACAACATCAAATACCACTGCAAATGTTTATGGATCAGGCAACTATGCTTACGGTAACGCGACAACCACAACCTATGGTGGTCAAACCTACAATATCTCTAAGCCTAGTTCGTCAAATACAATAGTTTGCTTCAAAGAAAAGCCCGAAAATGTATTGAGCTACAATGCTGAGTTTATATACAAAAACATCACGCAGAAATATGGCATTCAGCCTGCTGCGAACTAAGCACATAACAAATAAGAATAAGTGTCGCGCAGCCGACACTTTATTTGGGTGTTGAACAAGCCCGTTGCTTTATTAAGTAAATAGCTCGAATGCGCATAGGTAGGCGCTGCGTCTGGCACTTTTTTCAGCGCGAGCGCAGCCAAGAAGTGAGCAGGTAAGACATCACTTCAATACGTTACGTTAACGATGTGGTTTTTGTCGGTTTGCTCTCCTGTGTTTAAGTGAACGCCATTCTCCTTATTCTGTTCGCCTTTCGGCTACCTCGGTAGTGTCACGCCCACGCAGACCATGAGCCGCTCCCCGCATGTAGGACAACATCGTGTCGTATGCTGCTCAGGGGCCGCCTCAACGGGCAAGGTATGGTGTGCCATGTGAAGCAATATACGTTGAATATGGTATCGCTTGTGTTTGGCGCTGCCATGCAATAAGCCATAGTCACGCACGCGTTGTAGCCCTTTGGGTTAGTGATGATAACAATATTCGTAATACGATTGTCGGAATTCACTTAGCTACCACAGCTACTGATTATTTTCGGATTTTATGGTGTTGTAGCATCGGTTTGATATCTCTACAGCTATTTATTGCTCTTTTTAAATTCAGGGTATTGCTCAAGAAATTCAATCATATCAAAAGGCATGACTTTTGGTTGTCGTTTGTACCATTTTACAAGCGGTTTTACGTCCAATGCATTAAAGTCACGTTTAAAGTCACTACTCCGATATACATTTGATAGCTCGAGCCACTCGTCTAAGTACTGTGTATCTTTCGATTCAGAAGTATATGCTAACAATGCAGAGTTGTAGGAGGATAGCTCTTTTCCCCAGCAATCAATTTCTGCTAGATGTTTAATATAACCAGTTGCTGCTACTTTTTCGCTTCGACTAAGATTAACAAACCAGCTTTCCTTGATCGGCTCTAATGGTTGACGATTTTTACGGCAATTACTTGCTTTTTCTTCTAGTGCAGAATAAGTGCTATCCATTTCGGACTTTAAAAATTCTTCCCATGTAAGGGCATGGCCTACAATAGGAAGGCTTATCAGTAAAAGTAAGGTGGCTTTTCTACAGAGCATTAGAAACACATCTCCAAAATTCGTAATCTTTTCCTGTTGCATTTAGAGCTGTCATATCAGCGTGATCTTGCAGTCTACGGCGCCGAATAATTCCTACACTTTTAAATGCATCAGCGAAACCTTTCCAGTCATATATACTGATATTAATGCCTGTGGATACTACTGATGCTGAACCCTCAATAATAACTGAACCATTCGCACTTCTTGATGCAAATAGTTGAAATAGTGGAACACCAGATAAGACTGCTTCAAGTACATTGGCAGTATCGATTATCCTGTTCATTTCCTTGATGCCATCAAGGGTCTGAGCGCTAGGCTCAAAGCTATCTATATTGCAAAAATCACCTTTAAAGCTTGAAACCGGCATACCTGTTCCCTGAAAGTCATTATCTCGGTATTTAAAAGTAAATACTTACAAGAGTCACAGAAAGCCTTATGATATTGGAGCATCATCACGTAAATATCAATTTTTAAGACGCCCATGCCTCTGACTTTCCGCCCCATCAATCTTGAAACCGATTTTGCTTATTGCGTGGCTGCACGTCGGGACGCTTTTGTGTGTAGCTTTGGATCCGATGCGGGGTTTGAAGAATTCCTGGCTGGCTATTATGAACGGGTGAGTGAACGCATGAATCAGCCCGAGTGGTTTTATCGGCATATTTTTGTCGATGGAGAATGGGCTGGGCAGCTTGAATTTCGCAGCACGTCGCCAGAGCCTGAGACTGGTTATGTGCATCTCATCTACCTTGCACCTGCCTTTCGTGGCCGAGGGTTAGCTCCTTTGCTGCAGCGCTATATCGAAACCACCTTAACAAACGCGGGGTGTCGGCGAGCAATGCTTTCTGTGAGCCGTGATAACCATCGCGCGCTAACCTTTTATCGCCAGCACGGCTGGGAATWTGTTCGCGCTAACCCCAAACATGCGAAGACTGATTTTTATCAGTGTTGGTTGCCGGCGTAGATACTTATTCGCGCCAATATGCGATTATGGCGCGATAGAATGTTTCAGTAGGCTAGTGGCTTATGACACTGATATGCCAATCAAAAAGGCTCAATATCCGACAGTTTCATCTCGACGATGCGCCGTTTATTGTGGAGCTGCTTAATGATGCGTCGTTTATACGCTATATGCTCGAAAAGCTCGGGTTTCAGCTACAATGCCAAATCATGCTTTATGGGCATAGCAATAATCTATATGAATATACCCGTACCTGAGCGCCGTTAGGTGTTACTGAGCACTGTCACCCTGAACCGTGACGCGGTGCAATCGTCTGGGCGCGTCGCCATAATCGGTTACTGCGTAGTGTTGGGTGGCGCGATTATCCCAGATCGCCACCGAATGCTTTTGCCAGCGAAAACGAACGTGATATTTCGATTGGCGTGCTTGACTAAACAGTGTCGCCAGCCGTTGTTGGCTATCAGCCTCTGACCACTCAGCAATCGCGCGAGTAAATTGCTCGTTAATAAATAGCACTTCTTGGCCGGTTTCAGGGTGGGTCTGTACCATGGCACGGCGAATAGGCGGGTAGTCTTGAGCGCGTTTCGAAACCACACTCAGGCCGTCGGCGTCTTGATGATCGTAACGGCTGCCTTCAAAGGCGTGCAGTGCGTGAATGGTGTTGAGCTGGCGTAGCTCGGTTTTTTCTTCCTCGGTTAGATCGGCCCATACTGCTGCCATGTCACACCAAATCGTATCTCCGCCATGTTCTGGCACATATTGCGCGTGTAAAACCGAGCATTTGGGCGGCACCGCTTGCCATGTCATGTCGGTGTGCCAATAGCTTTGGCTGGGTGGATTGCCGCGGCTGGTTTCAATTACGACCACTTGGTTGTTGTCGGGCAGGTGAGGGAAAAACGGGTGAGGTGGCTCAAGCTCGCCAAAGCGTTTTGCCAGTGCGACATGGTCGTTGGTTGAGAGAGGCTGCTCGCGAAAGAAAAGCACTTTGTAGCGTAAAAATGCTTGGTATAGCGCCGCAAACTCAGTGTCTGACAGCTGGGATAAATCGATATTATCGACTTGCGCCCCTAACGTATTGCCTAAAGGGGTTATCTTCATTTGAACCATACCTTACCGCCAATGAATTTGTAGGCTGGTGTGCCTCGCATTAGGGTGTCACGCGCAAAGGGCTGTTGGCACTGAGGGCAGTGACACGGCGTGGTGGTGGCATCCTCAACAATCCTTTCTTTAAAGCACTTCACCAAAGCGCCTTTACCACCTTTTCGGTATTTAAACAGCTGTGCGTTACAGCGTTTACAGAAAATATCGATGGTTTTGGTGGGGCCTTTTTTATTCGGTTTTGCCATTTTGATTGCTCGAGCGTCACTACATGCCGAAAGCTTGATAGTGACGAGTCGGGCGTAGGCTGTCAATCAGCTATCGTTTAATGACGCTTTACGTTATTAACGCTTGGCAACCATAAACAAAAGCCAACACGGGTGATCGTGTTGGCTATCGTTCCCGCCTCACAGCCAATATAAGTGCAAAGGGCTTTTTTTGCTTAGTTCGCGATTTTCACGCGGATTTTGCTCTTTGCAACGCTGGCCAGGTTCAGTGCGGCAATTGCAGCGTTGGCCTGGGCATCGTCAGGCATAGTCACAAAAGCAAAGCCTTTGGATTCGCCAGTCTCTTGATCCAGCACCAGATTGCAGTCGGTGACGTCGCCGTGTTCAGAAAACAGCTGACGGAGTTCTTGTTCGGTGGTGGTGCGTGCAAGGTTGCGAGCTAAAAGTTTCATTATTGTCCGTTAATATCGAGGTAACAACACCGATTGTCTCAGTAAAGGATGCCACGACCAAGTAATAGTTTGGCTTTCTTATCGATACGTTAGCCTTGAGTGCTGCTCAGCCGACGTTTATGCGTCGCTTTCCCCTAAGTCATGATTGATTTTATCCAGCAGCGCAATAAGTTGCTGGGCTTGCTGATCATCAATGCTAGGAAACTTACAACGAATCTTTTCAGGAATTTCCGCTGCTTGGTGCTGCAGCTCAATGCCTTTGCCCGTCAATGTTACCCACCGCTTTCGCTTATCGTCTTCGTCTTTCACTATGGTGAGCAAGCCTTTATCGCCCATCTTTTTCAAAATCTGCGTCATCGCGCCACCATCAATGCCGGTTTTCTCAACCAGATTTGCGATCGCGAGTCGGTCAGTTTCCCACAGCGCCATCATCACTACATATTGCGGGTAGGTGAGATCAAGCTCGGTCAGCCAGGTTCGGTAGGCGCGCGAAATACCGTTGGAGGCCTTGTATAAGCGGTGACAGATTTGGCTATTGAGCTTCAATTGGGGATAGGTCATGGCTTGTCATTGTCCGTGTGTCTAGTGAGTATTTTATTTTGCGCGCAAAGTATTTGCAATGTTGCGTGATGTGATTTAATGTTTTGCATACAAAATAAATAACACAAGCCGTCTTCACCGTGTTTGCTCAGTGCGATAGAGCAAGCCGCAAGTGGACTGGAACACAGGAGAGTGAAATGAAAGAGCTACAAAGTGTTGCCTATACAGCAAAAGCCACCGCTACTGGAGGCCGCGAAGGGTCTGCAAAATCTGATGACGGACGTTTAGATGTGGCGCTTTCCACGCCTAAAGGTTTGGGCGGAAACGATGGCGAAGGCACTAACCCTGAGCAGCTTTTTGCTGCCGGCTATGCGGCGTGTTTTATTGGTGCGCTGCGTTTGGTGGCCGGTAAAGCAGGCGTGACCTTGCCGGAAGACACTCACATTAACTCAGAAGTTTCGATTGGTCCTATTGATGGTGGTTTTGGTATTGCCGTGAAGTTGGCAGTGTCTGTTGGCGATCTGGATAAAGACACCGCGCAGTCATTGGTCGAGCAAGCGCACCAAGTATGCCCGTATTCCAATGCGACACGTGGCAATATTAAGGTCGAGCTGTCAGTGATTTAACATCGCTAGCACGCTATGATAGGGAGCGCTGTCAATCAGGGCTCCCTTTTTTATGTCCGCTCTTTAAGGGAGCAGCACGTTGTTGGGTGCTCCCTGACTAGAAGTGCCCAGTATTGACCGCTAAGACTATTGACCACTAAAACTAGCGCACAGCCCTATACCAATAACAAGGATGATGAGAACTGGTATGTCAGAAACCACCACTAGTCAGCTCACCAAGATACGCGTCGATCCACTGACTGATGAGGATATCGACGGTGTTCGCCAGGTATTGTTGCCTGATCAACAAGCAAAGTTTGCGGGGACCGCTGACGAATTTCTTGCTGAGACCAGCGAGACTATTCACCGCCATGGGATCAAGCGATCGGGCAAGACGGTAGGCTTTTTTAAACTCGATACTGACTATGCGTCTCAGTATGACTTTTGCCCGCCAAAGACATTGGGCCTGCGCATGTTTGTAGTGGATGCGCGTTATCAAGGGCAAGGTCTAGGCACCGATGCGGTTAAAGCCTTGCTTGAGTATTTGCCCGTTGCTTATCGTGATTTCAATTGGGTGTATCTCACTGTGAACTGTCAAAACCCGGCTGCTAAAGCCTGTTATCAAAAAGGCGGCTTTACTGATACAGGCGAGCTGTACTGGGGCGGCGCGGCAGGGCCTCAGCATATTATGTATGCTGCGATTGACGCCGATAATAAGGGCAAAGCGCAATGAGAAAGGGCAGAACCACAACGTTTGGTCATATGCGACAATGGCTTAGGGCAGGCTTAGACTTGCACACGATGTGCCAACAGACAGCTCGAATCATGAGTGTGTTGTTTGTCGGGGGGCTATCAACGGGGGCCTATGCGCAAGGGTTGGATCTTCGCGTTGAAACCGGCGGGGTGACGTTTAGCAAAAATGATGTCAGCATCCCCGGAGATACTGGCACTCGCTTTGATATGACCGATTTAACCGGCCGATCCGCAACGCCTTACTTGCGTTTGTATGGCACGTATCAGTTCCATCCCCAGCACGCGGTACGCCTAACCTTTGCGCCTCTCTCTGTCGATGGTCGTGGCACGCTGTCAAAAAGCATCCAGTTTCAGGATCAGCGGTTTGCCGCCGAGCAAGCCATTGATGCGGATTATCAATTCAATACCTATCGTGCGACATACCGCTGGACGTTTTACGATCAAGGCCCTTGGCAGTGGGGCATCGGTGCCGCCGCCTTGGTGAGAGATGCTGAAATCACCCTCGCGCAAGGTGAAACAAAAGCAACGAAGTCCAACGTTGGCGTGGTGCCCTTGTTGCATGGGTATGGTCAATATCGTCTATCCGATCGCGCGGCGTTGATCTTGGATGTGGAAGGCGCGTGGTCACCCATGGGACGTGCGGTTGATGCGGCGCTGATGTTGGAGTATCACCTTGGCGATGGCTGGTATGGCGCTCTGGGGTATCGCACCCTAGAAGGTGGGGCTGACAACGATGAAGTCTATAACTTTTCTTGGCTTCACTATGGCCTAGCCAGCCTCCGGTACCGGTTTTAAAGATTCAAGCCTGATTGTAGGCACGAGTGGGCTATGTCTGGTAGTTTAATGATCATGCTGGCTGAAAAGTAAGCGTGAAGGTCAGGCCGCCTTGGGCGTTGGCTGCAGCTCGTATTTTACCATTTATATCCCGCACGTTATTGGCGGTGATTGCTAATCCTAACCCAARTCCCTCACCGATTTTCTTCGAGGTGACAAACGGCTCGAACATGGTCTCCAAAGCCTCTTCTGACGTCCCGCAGCCGTTGTCACTCACCGTCAGTTCGACTGCCTTTTTGGTGGGCGTGACCACAAACACCAAAGTCGGCGAAGCGGTATTTGCCATCGCATCGCATGCGTTAGATATCAAGTTTCCTAGGATTTGTAATAACCTTTGTCCTTCACCGAGTATCATGGGGGTGTCGTGAGGCATACGCACCCGCACATCAATGTCTGCCAACTGAGCTTGATACACACGCAAGGTTTCGTTGAGGGCATCGGGTAAAGAAACGGCATGCAGGTGGTGCGGTTTGTTGTAGGCGAAGGTTTTGAGTTGGCTGGTCATATTAGTCATACGATCAATCAGCTTTTGCACCAGCTGGTTATTGGTTTTAACTTTTTCCATCTCGCCGCGTTCAGCGAACAAGGTATTGGTGGTGAGTAAGGTGCGAAGGCCGGTAAGTGGCTGATTAAGCTCATGAGTAATAGCACTCGACATTCTCCCTAAGGCGGCCATTTTGCTGGTCTCAATCAGTTGCGCTTGTGCTTGTTGCAGCGCTTGGGTGCGCTCTTCCACGCGCTCGGTGAGCGCTTGGTTCATCTGCTGGAGTGACTGTTCCGCTTTTTTACGTTTGCTAATGTCAATCAACGTCGCCAGGTAGTATTGCTCATCATGCCAAGGGAAACGGGTGAGTGAGAAAAGCGCAGGAAAGACGCTACTGTCGCTGCGACGTGCCATGGTTTCAACCGCATTGAGCTCAGCCAATTCATTATGTTTGTCGAGATTTTTCAGCAAGGTGAGGGTGGTGGAGTGTGGATTGCCGGTATCAAACAACTCCCAAGCAAAAATGCGGTGATGATTGTTTTCTGGCAAGCCAAATAGCCGTTTGGCCATCGGGTTAAGATCATACAGCGAGCCTTGTTCGTCAATGAGCAATAAACCGACTTGGGTTTTATCAATCATTTGTTTCAGTCGGCGTTGCGACTCTTGCAATAGGCTTTGAATTCGCTGCTGGTGACGGTGTTTCTGCTGCCGTTGTTGGCCGATGATCAGCAATAGAATGACGACAAGTAGGACGGCTGCCACTCCCCATGCGAACAGGTTTGCGGTGTCTTTTATCGGTTTATAGGGGGTCAGGTAACTCACTGACCATTTAAGGTCGTCCAGTTTTACCGTGTGGCCCAAAAACGGGGTGGCATTGAAGCGCCATTGGCTGATGGCGGTGCTGTCGTAGAGGTAGCGTGTTTGTCTCTCCACTGTTTGTTTATTACCTTGCGTTGGTGCTTGTGACCCGTTCAGTCGGGCTGCGTTCAGCTGGGCTGCATTCAGCCGGGCTGCGTTCAGCCAGTCTGCACTGTACTGGCTGCTGCTTGAGAGGAAAAACCGCTGTTGCCGATTTTGTAGCAGAATGAGGTCATCACTGGCGATGGGTTGCTCGGTAAGGAAGCTAAGGTCAATTTGTACCACCACAATGCCGGCGATGTTGAGGTCATCAAAAACAGGGGCAGAGAGGTAATAAAGCGGCCCATAGCCTTTGGTTTTATTCACCAAAGACACGCCTTCACCTTGGCGCAGCACTTGCTCGACGATTGCCAACCGGTCGGGGCGGCTAAAGCGTTCATCAATCAGGCTAGAGGCGAGCACGTCGCCTGATGTAGAGAGCAGTGTCCAGCCTTCGGTATTGGCGGCTTTATCGAGTTGTGTCAGTTTCACTTGGAAAGCGACGGTCTCGTGGCGCTCTCCTTTCACAATTGCCAAGGTATCAGGGTGGTTGGTAAGCAAATAAGGCAGGTGATAAAAGCGCCTTAAGGCACGGCGAACGTCACCGATATAGTTTAAAAGCTTATTCTGTACCTCGGCGTGTGTTTGCATACTTAATCCCTGATAGGCTGCTTCGCGGCTGATCCCATAAAAGAAAAGCACCAACACCCCAGAGAGAAACAGTATTGCCCAGGTTTTCTTGCTGTCTTGGTGGGTACGGTGATGATTCTGCATAGTGTGCTCTGCTCTGACGTCCGTTTTAGACTGCGGTGAATAGCAAAAATGTTAAAGCGGTGTGATGAGAAAGTGAGAGCTAGCTCCTTTTTTGCTGCGTGGCTTTTGCTACCGTAATGAGTCACCTATCACGGATGGTTTTCTCATGACGGTACAGACACTCCCGCGCATTGCCTTGATTGAAGATGACGATATTGTTCGTCACACCACCTGCCAGTGGTTAGAGTTGGCAGGCTTTGAGGTTGAGTCATTCAGCACGGGCCAAACAGGGCTACAAGCTGTATTACAGTATCCGTTTGATGCCGTGGTCAGTGACGTCAAGTTACCGGATGTTGACGGCTTATCTATTCTTACCGAGCTAGACCAGCATCAGGTCGCGACACCTGTGCTGTTTATTACAGGACACGGTGATGTGGATATGGCCGTGGGAGCGCTGCAAAACGGGGCGTTTGATTTTATTGAAAAGCCTTTTGAGCCCGAGCGTTTGTCTCAGCGCGTGACTGAGGCCGTCGACAGCTACCGCCAACATGCCTCGACACAAGAGCGACAAGCCTATTTATCGCGTATTAGTGGATTGGAGAAGGTACTGATTGGCCAAAGCCGAGTGATGCAACAACTTCGTGAGCAGGTGGTAAAGCTGGCGCGTATCGACACCAATGTGATCATTTATGGGGAAACGGGGTGTGGCAAAGAGCTGGTGGCAACCAGTTTACACAATGAAAGTGCGCGACAAGCCCAGCGTTTTGTGCCGATAAACTGCGGCGCCATCCCGGAAAACTTATTTGAAAGTGAGCTGTTTGGCCATGAGTCAGGGGCGTTTACCGGTGCCAATCAGCGTCGTATTGGTAAGTTCGAATACGCGCACAAAGGGACCTTATTTTTTGATGAAGTCGAGAGCATGCCGGCAAGTATGCAGGTAAAAGTGTTGCGCGCGCTTCAAGAGCACACCATTGAAAGAGTGGGAGGAAACCAGTCGATAGCGATCGATACGCGGGTCATTGCGGCCGCTAAATCCGACCTCAATGATCATGAAACCTTCCGGCAAGATTTGTACTACCGTTTGAATGTGGCACAAATCCACCTTCCACCCTTAAGAGAACGTGAAGATGATGCGTTGATTTTGTTTGAGCACTTTACCCGTCAGACCAACCCGGAGACACGCCTTGCCAGTGAGGCGGATCGGCACGCCATTTTGTCTTATTCCTGGCCGGGTAATATTCGTGAGCTGCGCAACGTCGCAGTACGGTTTGCCTTGGATGATGGTATTTCAGTGATGGAAATACTGTCCAATCGCCCCTCATCGACCATGGAAGTCGTTCAATCGGATGTTCCGCTTTTAATCCAGCTACATAACTTTGAACGCAAGGTACTACATGAATGCTTGGTGGCACATCAAGGGCGTATTCATGAAGTGATGTTGGCGCTCGATTTGCCTCGCCGTACCTTGAACCAAAAAATGAAGAAGTTTGGACTCAACCGCGCAGATTACACCTGATGCGTCGGCAAAAATTTGCTCAGTACTATTTCGCCAGCAAGCGCTCCGCGATCACACTTTGTTTACGTTTTGTGACGGTCAACTGCTTATTGAGGTGACACTTTGAGCAAGATTTTGCTTACTAGCTGAGCGGGAAATAAGAAAAATCTTGCTCATTATCGATGAGCTCTCCTAACAATTCTATTATTAACAATGATTTAACTATTGGCACTCTCTTTGCTATCCATGTGTTGCTGTTAACAAACCGTTTAATTTGTGTAAACCAATAACGCAGCCCTACATGGAGAGTAACAATGAAAATCAATAAGCTATTTAAAGCACTGACGTTTGCCGTGGCCTCATTTAGCGTCGCCTCCACCGCGGTCGCAGAAGACCGAAGCTACATCCTCGCAACGGCCTCTACTGGTGGCACTTACTATCCTGTTGGTGTCGCGCTGGCGACGCTGAGTAAGGTCAAGCTAGCGCCTAAGCATCATTTTTCGCTATCGGCAATCAGCTCTGCTGGTTCAGGTGAGAACGTGAAACTGCTCAATGAAGGCGAAGCGCAATTTGCGATCTTACAGGGCTTGTATGGTGCGTGGGCCTGGTCTGGCGAGGGTCCGTATGCAGACAGTGGCCGCCAAGATCAACTGCGCTCTGTGTCTATGCTTTGGCAGAATGTTGAGCACTTTATTGTGCGCAGTGAGCTGGCAGAAACCGGCACCGTGAGTGATTTAAACAACCTTGCGGGTGAGAAGTTTTCTATCGGCAAGAAAAACTCAGGGACCGAGAACTCAGGTCGTCAGATTATGAAAGGACTAGGCGTGGATCCGGAATCCTTTAATTTGGCGTATATGGGTTATGGCGGCAGTGCTAGTGCACTACAAAATGGCACCATTGATGGTATGAATACGCCAGCCGGTGTACCAGTTGGCGCGGTTACCCAAGCGTTCGCGGCGCTGGGAAATGACATTTCCATCTTGTCTTTTACTGACGAACAAATCAAAGCGGCCAACGGTAAATACAACCTTTGGACTAAGTACGAAATTCCTGCCAACACGTACCCTGAGCTAGATAAGCCGGTCACCACCATTGCCCAACCTAACTTCTTGGCCGTGCGCAAAGATCTCTCCGATGAGGATGTGTATCAGCTCACCAAGGCTATTTATGAGAATCTGTCTTTCCTTCAGGGCATTCATAAGGCCACTAAAGCCATGGCCATTGAGAAAGCCATCGCCGGTTTGCCTGTGCCGCTCCATCCAGGTGCAGCACGTTACTATCAAGAAGTGGGTATCGACATCCCGTCTGAACTGGTAATGGAATAACGCGATAGCGCTCCGGGATGGCTCGGAGCGCTTATCGAGATCAAAGGTTGCATGAAAACACAGACACTGCTTGGAGTAAAGGGATGAGCGAGCCAGTTAAGCATCAGTCAGTTGAGCAAGAGCCAGATGAAACAGCGTTGGAGAAATTTGAATTGCCCACACGCGATGAATTTCCGTGGGTGACCACCACCATCACTGTGCTGGGCGTGGTGTTGTCTGTATTGCACATTTGGTTTAACACCTTATCAACGCTTCCCGAGTTATGGATTTCGGCGACCCACTTTGCGGGGTTTGCGGTGATTTGTGCGCTTTGGTACCCGGCACATATCTCTTTGAAGCGGAGTAAAATAGCGCTGGCGGTCGATATTTTTATCGCGTTAGGTGCAGTGGCTTGTCTGCTGTATATCCCTTATGCCGAAGATGCGTTATACGCGCGTGGGGTAAAATTTGTTACTGCTGATTGGGTATTCGCCAGCTTAGCGATCATCATCGTGGTGGAGCTGATTCGTCGTACCATGGGATGGTTTATTCCCATTCTGATTATGGTGTGTTTGAGCTATGTCGTGCTGTGGGGCGAGTGGGCGTCGGGGATCTTCCATTTTCCCGGACTGAGTCTAGAAACCCTGTTATATCGCAGTTACTACTCTTCGGAAGGCATGTTTGGCGCGATTACCCGGATTAGCTGGACGTTCGTGTTTATGTTCATCTTATTTGGCGCCTTTCTTGTTCGCTCTGGAGTTGGGGATTACATCATCAATGTGGCGCGTGCGGCTGCGGGTAAGATTATTGGTGGACCGGGCTTTATTGCGGTGATTGGCTCTGGGTTAATGGGGTCAGTGTCAGGCTCGAGCGTAGCGAATACCGTATCGACCGGGGTGATCAGTATTCCTTTAATGCAAAAAGCCGGTTTTCCGTCGCGCTTTGCTGCTGGTGTCGAAGCATCGGCTTCAACTGGGGGGCAATTAATGCCACCCGTAATGGGGGCGGGGGCGTTTATTATGGCCTCGTACACCCAAATTCCTTACGTTGACATTATTGCCGTATCACTGGTTCCTGCGCTTATCTATTTTCTCTCGGTGGGCTTTTTTGTGCGCATTGAAGCAAAGCGCAGTGGCGTGCAAAAGATTGTCACCACCGAGGACTCTTTATTGATGGTGCTTCTCCGCGGTTGGCATAACCTTATCCCGCTTGCGGTGCTTGTCACCTTGCTGATTAAAGGTTTCACACCCACCTATGCTGCCGGCATTTCGATTATTTCTGTGATTTTCGCTTCCTGGTTTTCCAAAGAGCACCGGATGGGGCCGAAAGCGATCATCGAGGCCTTGGCGCAAGGGGCAAAAAATATGGCCACCACCGCCATCTTGCTCGTGGGCATTGGTTTGGTGGTGAATGTGATCAGCACCACGGGTATCGGCAATACTTTCTCGCTGATGATTGATGGTTGGGCGAACGGTGATCTGTTTATGATGCTGGTGCTAATTGCTATCGCCTCGTTAGTGTTAGGGATGGGGTTACCGGTGACCGCTGCCTATATCGTACTGGGCACCTTGTCGGCACCTGCTCTGTATAAGCTGATCGCTGAAAACCAATTGTTGGAGCTGCTGGTATCAGGCCAGCTTCCTGAGCAAGCCAAGGCGATATTTATGTTGGCTGCCCCAGACAAACTCGATCTTTTAAATGCGCCAATGACCATGGAAACCGCGCAGCAAATGGTTGCCTTAGTGCCGGCTGACTTTATGGAAACCTTGTTAGAGCAAAGCTTAGGGCTGGAGGCTGTCAGTTTGGCCCTACTCGCCGCCCACCTAATTATTTTTTGGTTATCGCAAGACAGTAACGTGACCCCGCCGTTTTGTTTGACGGCATTTGCCGCGGCCACCATTGCTAAAACCCCACCGATGCGCACGGGGCTGATGGCGTGGAAAATTGCTAAAGGCTTGTATCTCGTGCCTTTGCTCATTGCTTATACTAGCCTGGTCAGCTGGGATATCTTCTCGGTGTTAGAGGTTGGCTTTTTTGCCATTATTGGCACGTATGCCTTAATTGGCGCGATTGAAGGGTATCTTGAAGGCCCGATTAATTGGGTAAGCCGCCTTTGCTTATTAATGATTGGTGCCTTGTTAGTGTGGCACGATATCCCGTTGTGGCTTCGCTTAGTGAGCGTCGTTGGGTTTGTGGGCCTGTTTATATACAGTGGACGCAARTATCAGTTGCAACAATCTCAACTGCCAGTGTCATGAGGCGTATATGAAATCTGTTTATGATTATGTGATTGTCGGTGGTGGTATTGTTGGCGCATCCACAGCCTGGCAATTAAAGCAGCGATACCCAGGCTGCTCCGTATTGCTGGTGGAAAAAGAGGCAAGCGTTGCCCAGCATCAAACCGGGCATAACAGTGGCGTGATCCACGCGGGTGTCTATTATCCACCAGGCAGTTTAAAAGCCGATTTCTGTAAACGAGGAGCGGCGCTGACCATTGAATTTTGTGCCAAGCACGATATTGCAGTCGAAAACTGTGGCAAACTATTGGTCGCCACCAACGAGCAAGAGATGGCTCGGATGCGAGCGCTCTATGAGCGATGCTTAACCAATGATATCGACGTGCGCTGGCTGGATGCGGCGGAGCTTCATGCTGAAGAGCCGAATGTTAAAGGCTTGGGTGCCATAGCGGTTCGCGCGACCAGCATTGTTGACTATCGGCGGGTGACTGAGCAAATGGTGTGTGAGTTTGAAGCGCTCGGCGGTGTCACCCAACTCAGTACAGAAGTGATTGGGGCCAGTGAAGCGGCTGAACAAGTCACTCTCCATTGCCAAGCAAGCGGGGAGCCGCTAACGATTCATTGTCAGTTTGTGGTGACATGTAGTGGGTTGATGGCAGATAGAATGACCCAAATGATGGGGATCCCAACCGCGTTTCAAATTATCCCTTATCGCGGTGAGTACTATCAACTTGCGAGCCAGTACCAAGGCTTTGTGAATCACCTTATCTATCCGATTCCCGATCCCGATTTACCTTTTTTAGGCGTTCATCTCACGCGGATGATAGACGGCTCTATTACGGTGGGACCTAACGCTGTGCAAGGTTGGAAGCGTGAAGGCTATGGCAAGGTGAATGTCAGTCTAAAAGACACCTGGCAAATGCTGACCTTTGCTGGGTTTTGGAAAGTCACCCTCAATAATCTTAAAACCGGGTTGGTCGAGCTGAAAAACTCGTGGTGGAAGCCGGGCTACGTCAAACAAGTAAATAAATACTGCCCGACAATCAAAGCTAAGGATTTGAAGCCTTATCCTGCGGGGATCCGTGCTCAAGCCGTGCTAAATGACGGCAAATTGGTCCATGACTTTCTGTTTGCCGAAAGTGCGCGGAGTTTACACGTGTGCAATGCGCCATCGCCAGCAGCGACCTCTGCGATGCCGATTGGTGAATACATTTGTGACAAGGTGAGGGAAAAACAACACTGGCTCAGCGATGATGCTGATTAGCGCTACATATCGGAAAGTGAAAGCCAGCGCCTACACTCGGCCGCTGGCTTTTGCTTTGATTACTGATAACCCACAGTAAACGCTTGTTGCAAATGCTTAGGGGTTTCGGCTTCATCAAGCATGGCGACCGCGAAGTCTTCCATTGAAATGCGAGATTGTCCGTTGCTATCTGCCACTAAGGTGTCTGTCCCCAATGTGTACTGACCGGTGCGTGTGCCAGGCGCGATCATGGCGGCAGGCGAGAGGTAGCTCCAAATCACATCTTGGCTGGCTAAACATTGCTCATATTGCACTTGGCAAGCGCGTGCAATCTCAATGGCTGAGTCGGGAAGAAAGCCCTCTGCGTTTAACACGGTTTCACCGTCAGTGCCCGGAATCATCAGTCGAGCGGCACCGCCGACAATCAGAACGCGCATTTGATGGTGAGCTGCGCCTTGGACGACCGCTTGTGTTAACACCGGTAATTGCGCTTCTTCGCCTGTCGATGGACGTAACGCCGTAATGGCAAGATCATGACCAGCCATTACCGATGCCACCTTGCCTGCATCGTTCAAATTGGCGGCGACAGGCGTTACGGCGTCGGGTAGCTTGCTGAATGCTGCCTCGTTACGTGTCATTGCCGTGACCTTATGGCCGCGTTGCAACGCTTCCGACACAATTCGACTGCCAATATCGCCCGTGGCACCAAATACGATTATATTCATTGTGTTAGTCTCCATGTTATGACTCCTGTGTGTCCTTATGCCGCGCAATAGCCAGTAAAAAGGGTGGCTGTCATACGCTTGTGGTTAAACCATGCTGAACTGATT
>NZ_MUES01000011.1:0-76392 GCF_001995745.1 Salinivibrio sp. ML323
AATTAGAATTGACTAAATAAAATGGCGCGCTAAGCTATGGGTATTGGCAAAAAAGGAGTGAGCGATGGCAGATTCAAGCGTGCCGATTGAGGCAGAAAGCGTACCGGATATGGACATCGTTGCCATGCGTGAGCAAGCATCTCTGGTGGCGACCATGTTGAAAGTAATGGCGCACCCTGAGCGATTAATTGTGCTGTGTCAGCTTTTGGCCGGAGAGCGCTCCGTAGGGCAATTGTTGCAAGGGTCGTGCTTGAGTCAATCGGCGTTTTCTCAGCACCTTAGCGTTCTTAAGCGGCATCAATTGGTCAAGGTACGTAAGTCATCGCAGCAGGTGTTTTATCAGCTCAATGACCCCCACGTCGCGGCGATTATCGCCACTTTACAGCGGCTCTATTGTGTCTGAATCTGAGAGGTCAGCACACATTCATTGCCAGTTGATGCGCTAAGGTAATTAACAGTCACCCTTTTTATCTGTCGTTCTCTTGTCGTTACTGTCATCAGCTAAAGGATCGAATATGCGAGATGCTCAGCCACAAGGTCAGCTGATCACCCGAGTGATGAACAGCTTCTTCCCGCCCATCCTCATTGTGCTCGCGCTGCTGGTGGGGGCGGCAGCACTGTGGCTCACTCCCAAAGAAGAAGATCCGCAAATTGTCGTACCCATGGCGGATATAGTGGTGCAAGCGCCCGGTTTGAGTGCCCCGCAAGTGGCGAAGCAGGTGACGCAGCCTCTGGAGAAAAAAGTCAGCCAAATTGATGGGGTGGAGTATGTGTATTCCACCACCCAAGCCGGTTCCGCGCTGGTCACGGTGCGCTTTTACGTTGGCGAAGATCGCGAGTCTGCCTTGGTGAAGCTGTATAACAAGCTCTATGCCAATCAAGACGCGATCCCAGCTGCCGTGAGCGAGTGGGCGATTAAGCCTGTGGAAATTGATGATGTGCCGATTGTGATTGCGGCGCTGCGTAGCGATAACCCTGATCAGCTCGACCATTATGCGCTTCGACGCATTGCCGAGCAGGCGACTTTGGATCTTAAAGCCCTTCCCGAAACCAATGCGGTGAAGGTAGTGGGTGGGGTGCCGCGTCAGGTGTTGGTCACGCTCGATCCTGCCGCCATGGCTAGCTATCAGATCAGTGTGTCTGATCTCACCAATGCCTTTTCGTTGAGCCATCAAAAGCGTGATATTGGCGATATTCAACATCAGGGTGAGCGCTATTTACTAAAAACCGGCCAGTGGTATCAAAGCCTGGAGGAGATACGCCATTTAGTGGTGGCGGTGGTGAATGGCAAACCTGTGTACCTGCAGGATGTGGCCAAGTTATCGGACGGCGCGCAAGAGCCCACCACAGATACGTGGATCCAATCGACCGATGATAGCCAGCCGCATCCAGCGGTGTTTCTCTCGGTGGCGAAGCAAAAAGGCGCCAACGCCGTCAGCGTGGCCGAGGATGTCACCGCCACGCTCAATCATTTGGTCGCCACGCAATTTCCCGAGGGCGTAAGCGTCGAGGTCATTCGCAATTACGGCCAAACCGCCGATGCCAAAGTGAAAAACTTGGTGTCCAGCCTCGGTATTGCGGTGCTCACCGTGGTGGTCTTTGTTGGTTTATTCTTAAACTGGCGCAGTGCCTTAGTGGTGGCGATTGCGATCCCAATCAGTTATGGCGCGGCATTAGGGCTGGATTTAGCCTTTGGCTACTCAATTAACCGCGTCACCTTGTTTGCGTTAATCTTGGCGCTAGGGCTGATTGTCGATGATCCGATTGCCAGTATCGACAACATTGAACGGCACCTGACCCATGATAACAAGCCGCGTGGCCGCACGATTGTGCTGGCGATGTTGGAAATCAAACGCGCATTGATCATGTCGACCGTGGCGATTGTGATTGTATTCACCCCGATGTTTTTTATCACCGGCATGATGGGGCCATATATGGCACCGCTGGCATTCAATGTGCCGGTCAGTGTGGTGATCAGTACCTTGGTGGCGTTTTTAGTCACCCCTTGGCTCGCCAAAAAAATTGTTCGCGCGTCCAATAAAGGCGATGACTATCGCCTTGAGACCACGCCGCTGTACCGTGGCTATCGGCGCTTGTTACTGCCATTGTTGGAAAACAATCGTCGCGCTAAAGCGTTTTTGTGGATAGTGGGCGTGTTGTTTGTCATTGCCGCCCTGTTGCCTGCGTTGCGCCTCGTGCCGCTTAAGCTGTTGCCGTACGACAATAAAAACGAGTTTCAGGTGGTACTGGATTTACCGGAAACTGCTAATCATGTCGATACCTCCAATGCGCTGCGAGAGATGAACGGTTACCTACAAACGCAGGCCGAAGTGGTATCGGTATCCGGCTTTGCCGGGCTCGCTTCACCGATGGATTTTAATGGCATGGTGCGCCATTACTTTACTCGTCATGCGCCTTACCAAGGTGAACTGCGGGTAGTGCTGGTGGATAAGCACCGGCGTACGTTGCAATCACATGGCTTGGTGACACGCATGCGTGATGAGTTAGAAGCCATCGCAGCAAAATATGATGCCGAGGTGCAATTAGTGGAAATGCCACCAGGGCCGCCTGTGCTGGCAACGATTGTCGCCGAAGTGTATGGCTCACCAAGCACGCCGTATTCAACCCTGCAAGCGCAAGCGACGCAGGTAGCCGAGCGATTAAAGCGTGAAGCCTTGGTGTCAGAAGTGAGCACCAGTGTTCAAGGGCCTCTATCGAGCTGGCAGTTTGTGGTGGACCAAGAAAAAGCCGCCTTGTCAGGTGTTGCGGTGGCCGATATTAACCAAGCGCTCAGGGCCGCAAACCAAGGGGTGACACTGGCCCATTTGGCCGACGCCGATGAAATGGATCCTTTGCCCGTCACATTGCAACTTGCAGCGGACGCCCGTGATCAGCTTGATGCGTTGCTCGCACTGCACGTACGTGGTCGGGCTGGAGTGGCTAAACAATCGGTTCAAGGTGCCTTGTTGGATGCGCCGCAGCCGCTGGTCGCGTTGAGTGAACTCGGCCATTTTGAACAGCAACCGGTTGATCAGCCTATCTATCATAAGAATTTACGCCCCGTGGTGTATGTGTATGCCGAACCCACTGGAAGGGTACCGGGCGAGGTAGTCGCCGATATGATGGCTGATTTTAATCAACCTGAGTCGGACAGTACTCGCCCGCTATCCGCGCGTAGTTATCTGGATAATGGCGCGGGGGATGGCTGGCAAGTTGATGAGGGTATCGAGGTGGTATGGAGTGGTGAAGGAGAGTGGAAGATCACCATTGATGTCTTCCGTGATCTGGGGATTGCGTATGGTGCGGCACTACTGGGCGTCTTTATAGTGATGCTGATACAAACCGGGCTACCGGCGGTGTCAGGCATTATTATGCTGGCAATTCCACTGACCGTGATTGGCATCATGCCAGGCTTTTGGTTGCTCAATGGTTTGAGCGGTCAGATCAGCGGCTATCCAAATCCGGCTCTGTTCACCGCCACCGCGATGATTGGCATGATTGCACTGGCGGGGATTGTGGTACGCAACTCACTGGTATTGATTGAGTTTATTCAACAGTCACTCGCTCAAGGTATGGCGCTGAGTGAAGCCTTAGTACAAGCGGGCGCAGTGCGAATGCGGCCCATTTTACTCACCGCCGGCACCACCTTATTGGGGAATGTGATTATCACCCTCGACCCGATTTTTAATGGGTTAGCCTGGGCGATTATTTTCGGTATTGCCGCGTCTACCGTATTTACCTTGCTGGTTGTGCCCGTGGTGTACAACCTTGCGTATCAAAATCATCCCACCCACGGCCTATCAGTAGAAGGAGAGCATGCATGAAGGCAAAAAAAGGCGTACTCGCACTGGCGCTAGGCACTGGGCTATTAACCCTGTTTTTGGTGATGGCTGGGGTGTTTACCTCGAATGTCGCGCCCGTCTCGACATTGAACGAGACACCGGACAACGTTGAGACGCTAACGCTTGAGGCGGTCGAACAGCCACAAACCCGCATTTTTTCCGGCCAGTTGGAGGCAAGACAGACGGCAACCTTAGCGGCGCGAATGACCGCAACCGTTGCGGAAGTGCTGGTTGATGTCGGCGACCGCGTTGAGCAAGGGGACGTGTTGCTGCGTTTGGATAATGCCGATCTCAGTGCCAAAGTTCGCCAAGTGCAACAAGCCTTGGCCTCGGCGCAATCGCAATTGAATACCGCGCGCAGTGACTACCGCCGCATGGAGACCTTGTTGGCGAAAAAGCTGGTGCCTCAATCTCAATTCGATGAGGCGGAGAATCGCTTAAAAACGGCGCAGTCTGAATACCGTCGTGCCCTTGCTGCGGTGGATGAGGCTGAAACCCAATTTGGCTTTAGCCTGGTACGTGCGCCGTTTTCAGGGTTGATCACCGATAAAATCATCAACCAAGGTGATACGGCGACACCGGGTGCGGCGCTGCTATCCCTGTACAACCCTGAAAGCATTGAAGCGACGGTCAATGTGGCGGAATCTGTGTTACCCTATGTCGACATCGGTCAATCGTTAACGGTTACGCTCCCGACCTATGATAAAACCCTTACGGGCTTGGTGCGCACTGTGACACCGGCTGCCGATGCCACGTCACGCAGTTATCGTGTTGCCGTGACACTGCCAAACACGGAGGCGGGTGATACTTTGCTACCAGGAATGTTTGCAAAAGTGACCGTGTCACAAAAAGCCGAGCCAGTGCTTTATCTACCGAGCAATGCGTATTATCAAATTGGACAACTTAACTATGTGAAGGTGCTTGACGCGGGTGAGGTGAGAACACGGCTGGTATCGCTTACACAGCAAGGGCGCGTGCGTAAGGGGCTAAAGCCTGGTGAAGTGGTAATCATAAATCCTCAAAAAACTCAGTGATTCAGGTCGCGTTATAGTGAATATCATCAATACTTAAGGTGAGTTTTCCTAAAAGGAGTTCACTATGAAAGTTGCTTTAATCTCTGCTACGGCCTTAGCCGGCAGCTTATTATCAGGACCAGCGATGGCACTCGATACCTCATCGCTTAAAGTGTGTGGTGATGGGGCGAATTGGCCACCTTTTCACTATAAAAAAGGCGAAACTATCGAGGGCTATGACATTGATGTCCTCAATGCCATCTTTCAAGACAGCGGTGTAGATGTATCGGTAGATTTACCGCCGTGGAAGCGGTGCGTTTTTGAGACAAAATCAGGTAATTACGATATTGCGCTCAGCGCATCTTACAACGAAGAACGCGATCGTGATTTTCTTTTAACTGACTATTATTACACACTGCAACCTAGCTATATTTACTCAACTCAACAACATCCGAATGGCCTGAACATAGAGACAGCGGATGATATTAACCAGCTGCGGATGTGTGGCCTATTGGGCTATAACTACATAGGATTCAGTGTCGATGATAGCCAGGTGAGGAAGTCAGCAAAAGACTTTAAGCAACTGGTAAAACAGACGCAAGCAGGGCGCTGTGATGTATTTTTAGCACGCTACGAGATACTCGCAGGGTTCAAAGCGGCACAAGGCATTGATTATCTCGCTGGCGGGATGCAAGTCGAGCCGATTCCCGGCAATATGGGTGATAAGTTCCATATGATGATTTCGCGTGAACACCCAGAGGCTAATGAGATAAAAGCATTGCTCGACCAAAACTTTGAATCCATGCGCCAGTCTGGCCAATTAAAATCAATACTTGATGGTTATTTAGACTAAATGGTTATTTAAATTAAACGTGCGAACTTAACGCACGTAAATCGTAATAAAAAAGGTGCAATCGCACCTTTTTCTTTTCTCTTTTTGCTACAGTTGATGAAATCGCTAGGTTTTAAACTTCTCCATTTGTACTTTGATGTCTTCACTCAGGGTAAGTACTTTGTCGGTGCGTGCGGCGTTTTCTTGCGCACCTTCAGTGACGTAATTGGTTGCCTCTGAGGCCTCATTGATTGCTTGACTGACTTCATCAATGGCTTGACGTTGCTCATCAGTGGCTTGTGAAATCTGACCACTGCGCTCGGAGATATCCGTGATGGTTTCGCGCACTTGACTGACTGATTCTTGTGATTCAGACACGCGTCCGGCGGTATTTTCTAAGATACTACCAATGCGTTTGATCTCTTTTTCTACCGATTCAGTGGCCTCACTCAAGGATTTGATGTTGGATTGAATTTGCTCGGTAGATTCACTGGTTTTGACTGAAAGACTACGCACTTCGTCAGCCACCACCGCAAAGCCTCGGCCTTGCTCGCCAGCGCGCGCCGCCTCAATCGCCGCATTCAGCGCCAAGAGGTTGGTTTGTTCAGAGATATCATTGATGACGTTCACGACATCTGAAATTTTCTCACCTTCCTCGAGCAGTTTATGCATTTCAGCATTCACATTCTCCATCTCTGAACGCATATTAATGATTTCAGAGGCTGAACTCTCAATCGTCCCATACACTTGGTTAACCAGATCCGTGGTACCTGCAGCACGAGTCGCCGCATCGTTTGCTGTATCAGCGACGGTGGCAATAGATTGATTCATCTGCGTAGCGGCGGCRGCAACCGTCGAGAGACTTTGTTTCTGCTGCTCTAACCGCTCCGCATTCGTCCGTGCCATTTGTCCACTCTCTGCCGAGACTTCAGCGAGGTTGATAGAAGCTTGGGTCACTTCATTGACGATTTCACGCAACGAAGCGGTAAAGTGGTTAATATGCTCAGTGATCTGGGCGAATTCTTTGTATTTCGGGGCTGGGATCACGGTGGAGAGATCGCCATCCCCACTGGCGAGTTCTCGCACGCGCAGCGTTAAATCATTGAGTGGTTTAACCACGGTGGCGGTCAATGCCAAAATCAGGAACACGATCATCACAAGATCGAGCACTAGCAGCTCAATCAGGCTTCGGGTGAGGGTATCGGATAACTCCGCCTCTAATCTGTCTGTGTTATAAAATACCTGCAGAGTCCCCACTTTGTTGGTTTCACCATACTCGGTAAATGAAAGCTCACTTTCTTCGTTGGGCATGGATTCGTACATCGACTTTTCGCCGTCGCCAATGTCTTTCGGCTGGCGTTGTCCCTCGTCATTGGGTGGCCCGAGGCGCAGAAAGACGATGGCAGACCCTTGATTATCCAGTATTCGCACCGCTTTAATATCGGGTGCTTTTAATTCGGCAGAGATCGAGAGTTTGGCCGCTTCCAGGTCGAAGTCCCAAATGGCTTTGGGCAAACTGAGATTCATACGATTGGTGGCATTTTCCACTGTGGTTTCAAGCGCGCTATTCAGTTCCTGTTTGGTATTTTGATAATCAATATAACTTGATATCCCTAATACCACAGAAACAGCAATAACCACTTGAGTGACAAATATTGCCTTTAGACTCTTAAACATAGCGCTACTCTTCCATTTACATTGTCATGCGACCCAACTGCGGCCACTTTTTCCCACGGTCAGTTTTTATTCACCGAGGTGTTCTTTCATTATCTGTTCAATGTCGATTTTCTTGAGCCCTTGATTGACGATCTCACGCCATTTTTGCCCTTCGGCATTGTCGGCAAACGCAATATAGAGTTTTTTATCAACCAAGAGCTTTTTGTTCATTTGTAGATTGGCTTTAACAGCACTAAGGGCAGGATCATTCTCTTTGAGATAGTCCAGTACATTAGCATCCACCACGGCTAGCGGGATCCGTGCTCGTCCCACCTTTTGCAAGTTTTGCGTATCACTGGTGACCGCAGACGATTTAAGTGTGCCGTTGGCAATACGCTCATCTAACTCTGGCGTGTTGACATACCCTCGAACCACGCCAATGGTATGCTGAGTCAGATCATCAAGGGTCGACCATTCGATCGGCTGATTGACGTTTTCAACGAACCCGAGCGGACCAGTGCCTATGGGGTCAGAGAAGATCAGTTCGTCGGTTTCGTAGTGATATTCTGGGAAATAGCCAGCGTACTGCGCATCATTCTTGACCAAATACACGGTGCGTGACCACGGGTAAAACTCGACGTTAAGCTCGTGCCCCATGGCTTGCACCGCCGCACGCACCACAGCAACCGATGCGCCCTGATCAGGCAAATTTTTGCCAGAATAAGGCGGCCATTCGAGAGATGGCATAGTGAGAACATCGGCTCGAGCTGGTGTTGCTAGAAGAAGGGCCGAGAAAACGATGGCGAACAGATGCTTGAGCATAGCGCCTCCAAATAAGTGCCAATTCTCTTAAGCGTAGACGAGATAAAAATAGATGGGTGTTGTGATCTAGATAACTTGAAGCATTTCTGAGGTTTTACCCTAATAATGTGATGAAAATTAAGGTTTTTCTGGTCTGTCCAGATTGTGTGTTAGCTATGGTAGGTGGCAAAAAATGTTAGAGGCTGACAAGGTGTCTGTATATCTGGTGAAAAGCGGTTCTTTTCCAGACAAAAAAGCCGCTGTTTGAAACAGCGGCTTGTTAGGAAGTGATTAATCACGCTCAAGGCTAACATTAGAGTAGCTGCGGTAACCGCGTACCATCACATGGTACTCGGTACCTTTTTGTGCGTTAATACGACAGGTCTCATCGTTGCCGTAGTGGGCGCGCATAGTGAGCTGGAAAGTAAGATATGCGGTGTTTATTCGGGAGACACAATGAAAAAGTATGACACCGGCCATCCGTTGGCCAGCGACAAACACGTTAGGTTTTATGGCGCGCGGCGTTGACCTGCACCTTGCGGTTTGGCCATAGGCGCTGGGTCTTTAGGCCAAAATAGGCTAGAAGGATGTTGTTTTATTTGTGTCAGTACCGCGGTTCTTACCGACTTCATATCCAACTCACAGTTACGCGAGCGCAGCGCAACGAATAATGCGAGACCAAAGCTGACCCACAGATTAATAAAGCCAATCATCAACACAAAAAACAGGCTGGATAAGACAGACAACCACGACGAGTAATCGCTCATATGCGCATAGGCAGCGTGGGCAGAAGAAARGGCCACGTGGCGAATATCAAGCGGAACATCAATAAGATAGCCGACGTAGCTTGTCATGCCTAAAAGCACACCAAAAATAAAGTTACCGCCTAATGCACCATAGTTTTGATGGATGTATAGTGCTATCCGCTCTCGTCGTTGAAGCGAGATCGCGCGGAATAATGGATGGCCGATTAAGCGATCTTTGAGCTCAATGTAGTCCGCCCGATTATCAAGAATGCCGGTAATAATACCCGACAAAAACAGCCAGACCCCGGCGATAGCAGCGTAAAGCCAGGCTAAACCATGGATCGGATGAATGGCTGAGGTTTGATAGGCCGCTTGCTCACTGCTGAGTAGCGGGCTGTGGTAAAAGTGGCTAAACACCAGGCTCACCAGCACACTCACGGTAATTGCGGCGGTAATATTTCCCCATACCGCAAACCATTGAGAGCGGTTTACATTAATTAGCAGGCGCGCGAGCTTTTTACTGCGTGTGCGCCCCTGCTTGTTTTTTTCCACATGTGCGGCAAAGTTTGCGGCTGTCATCGCTGGCTGTTTGGTGGCAATGGTAAAGTGTAAAATATGCACCAGCATAAAGCCGACACCGTAGTTTAAACTGACCAGCAATGCATTATTAAGTGGTGATAATTGCAGGGTCTCGATATACATTTTTACCCATGCTAACAGGGCAATAATCACTCCAGCCCCGCAAGCGCCGCGCAGGATCTTAAAGTAATCTTTTTTGGTTTTGGCGATATAGTGCTCGCCGTGATTGCTTTTGTTTTGTGTCACACTCTGAGCAAACGTGCGGGTACTTTTGCGATAAATCGCGCGCACACTGTTGCGTTCCGTCACCGAAATAAGCAATTGCCGCCAGAGGTTGAATACACAGCGCGCCTTCTGATGCGGGTGACGAAAATCAAGAATTTGGATCAACAGCACCATGCGGTTTAATGTTTGATCCAAGCGCTCAAGCATACGTGAAGCGTGCGCGGAGAAACCCATTTGGTTAATACCACGGGCTCGGATCCGCTTGACCTGCTGCTGGCATTGCTCAATCATCACCCAAAAATGTGCCCTGTCTTTGGGATCCAACGTATCGTTTTTAATCGCGTTCACAATTTGGTGGGTTTCACGCTGCAATGCAATGAACGGTGAATCGACCTCACTCAAACGGCGATCAATCCGAAGTAGCTCGGGATCAAGTTCCTCGGCGGCGATCCAGATAGACAGCATTTCTAACGAATAACACAACTCGCTTTTTATATAAGCTCCGGTTGAGCGGATGGCTTCCGGGGCGGCGTTTTTGACTAGTAGACGGTATAGCTTAAACCAGCACTTATGAGAGATGGCCTTTACCCACGCTTTATCTTCTCCACCGACAAAGTAACTGAGCAGATCATTGATGTCGTTACAGCGTTTAGGCGGCGGGTTCACTTTATTATAAAGCCGACGAAAAATGTCAGTCATAAGGCCGTTTTTAGAGAAAATCCCCAGCTGCACAAACGCCGGTGATAACTTTATTTTCTTGGCCTCATTGCACACGCTATTGGCAAAGAGCGCGGCTTGAGAGGGGGAGTTGGCTAACGCTAAGACAAGCTGCTCAAGACGCAACTCTGCTAACTCGGGCGCACCCTCACGCAGGTAGGTAAAGAATACATCAAGGCGCTCTGTGTCAGTGGCACAGAGGGAGAAACCGTCTATCACTTTAAAGGCCGGTGTAATCGCAGGCATAAATCAATTTTCTTATCAGTCGATAGTCAACGCGCGCGTAGTCTACAAGAGGGAATGTATAGGGGGAAGAAAAAGTGTGTTTAGATCACATCTGCAATGCGTTGACTTGGCGACGGCAAGCATGGATTTTATTGCTACATTGCCTGGCCCAGCTCGGTGAACAGCCAAAATAAGTTGCGGTCATACTCCACATAGACACTGTGTGATAAACCTCCCATCGCATAACTGGCGACCTTACCCTTCTAGAATGGGGGCACGTAGTGCGCGGCGATTACAGGTTGTTGTGGGTGACGGACTTGAATGCCTTCAGCGCTTTTTGCCGATCCAGCCATTGCCCCACAAAATCTGCCTTCGCTAACATTTTGGACAATTGAGCACGAAAAAATCAGCACGGCTTTGATAAGCTAGCCTGACAACGTTGACGAAAAGGTGTGTTAGGTACCGAGAACTGATCGTCGGTAGCGTGGAAAATACTAGCTGGATAACCAGCTTATCCGTGGAAGCACGCCATTTGAGTGCACGCTTTGTATGTTATGTTTCTCTGAGGGCAGGCTCAAGCCCAAGATGATCAACAAAGGGGATAAAGTCGCGATCCAAAAACAGCAAAGGTAGCTTTTTCTCTATGCAGAAAGTCGCGATGATCACGTCGGCAGTTTTTCGGATTGTGATGCCCTTTTTGCGAAGTGCCCTATAATTGTCAGCGCAAACAAGTGCCATGTCTTTGCCAAACATTTAATACTGCTCCAGCGAGAGCAGGCTCTGTTTGGTCTGACGATAGTGTTTGTCGTTGCGGATGCCTTGAAGGATTTCCAGAAATATGAGGTCGCCGATAGCGACGGATCCGTGGACTATTGAGGCATCCAGCAGGTCAGTATGCGGGTTTTTGACTCCGTTGAAATAGTCGATCCATACACTGGTATCCACCAATATCATCCGGCGCTCCGCATTTCATTCAGGTCGCCTTCCCACTTGATTTTGCCTCGCAGTTTTCGAATTTCCTGCTGCTTGCTAAGCTGAACTAGAAGTTTCAGACCTTGCTCAACAGCCTCTTTTTTGGTTTCGTAGCCGGAGGCTTTGAGAGCTTCTGCCATCAACTGGTCGTCTATGACGATGTTCGTTCTCATGTCGCACCTATGTGTATCGATTTCGGTTTCCATACACAATCTAGCACGTCAGGAAGAACATAACAATCGGCTGCACAGCGACCGATTTTCCGCCGCTTCGCGGCTCCAAACCGGCGCGTGAGCCGGGCGTTATGCCTACTGGATAATTCAATAAAAGGAAATATATGAAGTCTGTAACTGTTAGAGATAAAAAAGAGCTCAAGAAAGCATTAAAAAGTGATGTTGATGAAATTGTTATTGAAAATCACTCACTAGAGAAAAATTTAAAATCAGTTGCATTAATAAGGAAAGCAGGGCCATACGCAATTGCTGCGATTGTCGCAGCAATACCCTTCATTCCTTTTACAGGTGGGGCAAGTGTACCTGCAACAATGGTTAGTTTTATGGGGGCTTCTGGTGCGGCAGCTTCTACTGGAGTAATTAGTCTGGTGGCAGCAATTGGTGGGGTAGTTGTTATTGGAATTTTCACAGACTGGGAAGAAGTAGAAATTGCAGGCGTCTTCAAACTTAAGAGAAAGCGTAAGTAGGTATAACACATATGAGCCCTTCTCCGGTCAATAGGCAACAGCATTCTTTTGGCTGCGCCAGCAGCCAATGCTCGCGAACAATAAAGTCGTCTACTTCGTTCTGTTCCCCAGAGGAGGCAATCAATCCGTAGGGAATTTTTGTTTCTGGTGGAGTACACGCATAACTCGGATGATATCGCCCTCGACCCAGTAAGAGACAATCATCGAAATCTCAGGAATAATGAGTAATCGTCCGCGGATGCTATCTCGTTGTACGCCCATTAAAGGCTGTTCAAGCAAGTTGTCTACTTTTGCTTCAATGAGGCTGTCAGTTTTTTCTGCTACATCAGGGTTGAAGTCATAGAGAAATTCGAAGATCTTTTCACGATCATTAAGTGACTCTTCTTCCCATAAAATCATTGCTTGCCTCGATTACGGATTCTGGCTTTACGCTCTTCCATTCGAGATTTAGCAGCTTGGTGCTCAACGAAAACGGATTTTCCTGAGTCAAACTTCTCAAATGCTAGGTTTACTTGTTCAGTTAACCATGCATCGTGAGATAATGTTTTTCTTTGTTGTTCAGCGAGTTGCTCAGTAAGTTCACGGCAAGCATCACTCAGTGTGCGCCCTTGGCTCTCAGCCATTTGTTGTGCTAGGCGTTTTGTTTCTTCATCAACACGAAATTGAATTCTAGTGTCCATGATGTATTCCTCTGCTGTTGTGTGTACAGATGTTAGCACTAGACTTTGAGATGGGCAACTAACACATATAGAAGGCAGGGCGAGCGCATGAGTGTTCATTTTTCAACCATCGCCGGTATGCCTGCGGCTAAAACCTTTTTTAAGAAGCTGGGATTCATGAGACAGCGCTTCTGTTTGGCCACCAAGCTGATCTTGGTCGGCTCGCCCGCACCATGTTTGAGGCCATGTGTCGCAGACAGGCAAAGTTCGCGGCCCCATTGTCTTTATAAATTTGGCAGGCGTCTTCACCCATGTTGACATCTAACACCCAGTGCATGGATTCAATGCCCAATGCGAGCGGATGGCGCGGCCTGCCTCATCGGCAGTCAGTGATTTTGAGCTGATATAGTAGCGGTACTCCAGCGACATCGGGCGCCCTTTTTCAACACGCAAAGACTCAACCATGACAAGGCTTTGCAGTGATGGCCAACGGGTAAAGTCGCCTGATAAACACGCTTTATCAAGCACATAGCACTGACATGATTCAATACGACCGTGACCATATTCAAACTCGACATCGTCATTGAAGGTTCGACGTTGCTCACTGAATGCCGCGGTGATCGCGTTCGCTAGCTTGCCCTGGTTTTGTTTCATCGCTAATAAGTAATCACCACCTTGCTCAACAATAGCTTTGGCAACTTTCGTTTGACAGGCCATAGCATCGATAGTGACAAGCGTACCGCGTAAATCGAGTAGGCGAATTAACTCGGGAATCGCACTGATTTCATTGCTTTTTTCTTCAGTCTTGAACTGCCCAAGCACCAGGTGGTTTTCGCTGGCATACGCACTCATGCGCTCGCCCTGAGGCGCGAATTGGATTCAAGCATTCACGAATGCGGTCTTAAGTCATTCACTATTGATCACAGGAGAACGAACCCAAGCTATAGAGTTTTATGAAAAATCACTTAGTTATCAGTTAAACCTCTCTGAGGGTGACAACAAGGTTTTCGACGCTACCTTTAAAACCATCCCGGACCCAAGGGCGTAATCGATCTGGTTATCATCGAGCGCTAATCAAGGTTGTTAAGGAATGGCGGCTTTTACTTTACGTAGAAGCCGCCACTTTTTTTGTGTGAACTAAAGCACATTTGCCCGTCACCGATAAGACAAGATGATTGGAACCCTATTAGTATGGCGAACTGGTTAATAATTGAACAAATGGATTTATTATCAATAGCTTAAACATGGAAATTCTCCCAGAAATCGAAGTGTCGAACGCACAGCATGAGGCTATWCAAGCGCTTAGAAACAAGGCATTTCCTGACCATCAAGTTGCCCGTTCTTACTATAAGCAGCTTCTCCACATGCGGGCATTGCAGTATCAAGGTAATCAACTGATTGGTTATATGGGGTTGGATTATAGGGCAGTGAATGTCGGTGGCGACGTATACAAAGTATTAGGGGTGAGTGATTTTTGCATCGACAGCGCTTGGCAAAGAAAAGGGATTGGCTCGGGTATGCTGGCGCAACTGACTGACTATGCCAAAGACAAAGATGTTGATTTCATTGTTCTCATCTCTGAGCTGCACGATTTTTATGTGGCTAATGGCTTTCAGCTTGTCGAGTCACATGCCTCTTGGCTACGCATTCATGAACACACTAACTATGGTGTTGCGGTCGAGTATGTCGATGAATTATATATAAAACCGATGACAGACAAATCATGGCCAGAAGGGCATATGGATTGGCTTGGGTATATGTATTAATGCCTTCTGTAGACGTGGTTTATGGCGTGTAAGAGAGGTGAGTCGCCTTTGGCTGGGCGCCTGCAGCTATCTGCAGGCGCGTGATGATATCGGCGACTAAACGCCCTTGCTATTGCATCACTGCAAACGACTCGTAAGGGGCCAGTTTGTAGGTGGTGCTTAACTGTTTGACCGGATCCATATTGTAGCTAAGGCAAGTTAAGGCCTTATCGTGCCAGTGTTCGGGGAGGGTGATGGTTTGTTTTTGCTCGCTAAAGTTACTGACCACGAGAATACGGTGGGTATCGTCGAAGCGCTCGTAGGCGATCACGTTAGGGTGGGCTTCTTCTACAGGCGCAAACTGGCCATGTACGATCACTGGGTATTGCTTGCGGAGCTTGATCAGTTCGCGGTAGTGATAAAGTACAGAGCCGCTATTTTCAGTTGCCCGTGCCACATTGATGGTGGTGTAGTTAGGATTAACCGGTAACCATGGTGTTCCTTCGGTAAAGCCTGCCTGCTGTGCGTTCTCCCATTGCATCGGGGTACGGGCGTTATCGCGACTGTTTTGGTAGACCGCTTCCATCATAGTGTCGGGATCGACCCCTTCTGCCACACGCAAGTCGTAGAAATTGCGGGTTTCGATGTCTTGATAATCGTCGATAGACGGGAAGGCGACATTGGTCATCGCAATCTCTTCCCCTTGGTAGATATAGGGCGTGCCTTTCATTAAGTGCAAGGTTGTGGCGAGCATTTTTGCCGAGCGGGTTCGGTATTGGCCGTCGTGACCAAATTTGGATACGGCGCGCGGCAAATCGTGGTTGTTCCAAAACAGTGAGTTCCAACCGCTATCGGCCAGCTCTTGTTGCCATTTGAACAGTACCTGTTTAAGGGCGGCGACATCCAGCGGCACGGGCTGCCATTTATCGCCGTCTTTCCAGGTCGCGGTAATGTGTTCAAATTGGAACACCATGGAGAGTTCATTGCGTTCCGGTGCGCTATAAAGTTTGGCGATCTCCGGCGTTGCGCCCCATGTTTCGCCGACGGTGAGCAAGCCTTTGCCGCCAAATGTTGCTTGGTTCATCGCCTGCAGCAGAGGGTGAAGGCGCGGGCCGTTGCCGGTAATGCCTTTGTCGATTTCCTTACCAATTAAATCAATCACATCGAGGCGGAATCCGCCAATGCCTTTGTCGATCCACCAGTTCATCATTTTATGCACGGCGTCATGGACGGCGGGGTTTTCCCAGTTCAGGTCGGGCTGACGTTTGGAGAACAAGTGAAAGTAATACTGCTCGGTGTTTGGCTCCCATTGCCATGCACTGCCACCAAAAATTGAGCCTTGATCATCCGGCGCACTGCCATCGGGTTTGGCATCGCGCCAAATGTAAAAGTCGCGATAGGGACTGTTTTTGTCTTGAAGCGCAGCTTGGAACCAAGGGTGTTCGTCGGAGGTGTGATTGACGACCAAATCCATCACGATTTTGATGCCGAGCGAGCCGGCTTTATCAATCAAGCGCGTCATGTCTTCCATGGTGCCAAATTCAGGCGCGATCGCGCAGTAATCGGAAATGTCGTAGCCATTGTCATCCATCGGCGATTGGTACACCGGTGATAGCCATAACACATTGACGCCGAGCCAATGTAAGTAATCGAGTTTCTCGATAATCCCGTTCAGATCGCCAATGCCATCACCATTGGTGTCGTAAAAACTACGTGGGTAGATTTGATAAACAACGGCATCATGCCACCAAGCGTTTTGCATACCGATTACCTCTTATCGACAATAAAAATCCTCAAAGCCTTCGCTTGAGATGTGGCCAACAGCCTAGCGCGCGAGCGATGCCAAGAAAAATAGGCGTGGCGCTTATTGATATAACTGATTGACTATAGGTAAGGTGGTAATGGGTTAAAAATACGCGTTATCATTGAATCGTGTATCTCTGTTAGGCTATAAAGTAAGCCATTAAATTGTGAGTGAGGGCGGTATGGATGTAGAAAAAGTCGCCGGCTACTTTATTGCGGTGGTTGAGGCGGGTGGCATTAAAGCGGCCGCGTTGCAGTTAGGGATCAGCCAGCCCTCATTGACGGCACAGATCCAAAAGCTGGAGCAACGTTTCGCGTGTCCGCTGTTGGTTCGCCACCCTCGTGGCGTCAGTATGACTGCAGCAGGAGAGCTTTATTATCAGCATGCCACGGCACTGCACGCCGAGCGGCAACGGCTTTATGCCCAGATTCATGCTTTGCAAGCGCGTGAAGCGGGACAAATAAAGCTTGGCACCGGGGAAGCGTGGTGGCCCTTGTTTGTTAAACCGGCAGTGCTTGATTATCAAGCGGATCGCCAGTGTGCCGTCCATATTGAATTTGGTAATCGTTTGGCATTAATGGCGTCGCTGCTCAGTGGTGATGTGGATGTGTTTATCGGTCATGAAATTGACGATCTGGTCGCCAGCCAGCAAGTGCGTTTTATGCCGTTGTTTCAGGACGCAGAAAGTTATTATGTGGCTGACAACCATCCGCTACTCACAGACACGTCCGCCAGCATTGACCCTCAGCGCCTAAGTGATTGGCCTTTGATGCGTGTCACGCCTGATCATGCCCGGCATGCGCATTTGCTAGCGAACCCCATCAGCCCAACGACGCACGTCAACCAAGTGGTGTTTGATGTTGATGCTCTCAGTCCCGGTATCGACTTATTACACGACACTCAGGCGGTGATGCCCTATACCAGCCGAGCCCAGATGTATCTGGCCAGCCAGGGGGTAAAAGTGTTGGGTGCTCATCCGAGTAAGAGAGGTAACGTCGGCTTATATACCTTGCGCAATGAGCGGAATGAAAAAGTCGACGCGCTGATCCAACAGCTGTGTGAGGCTGCCCAGCAGGTGGGCATCTCGCCACGTCATACCAGTTAGGGTAAAGCTTATTGAGTAAGAAAGTGCTAGACTGTATCGCCTTTGTCTCACTCTGTCTGTGTCGTGCTGGCTGCGAATGTAGGGATTAGCTAGCCGATCAGCGTGTTCCAGTGGTGACATCGATGAAATCAATAGGTAGCGCCAATTACCAATTTGGCCATTGCGCTGCTAATTTGTGGCGCAAATCACATGCAGTACCTTTATTATCAAAGGAAAGATGATGGTAATTCCAGAAAACAGCAGTATTGTTATTTTTGGTGCATCTGGCGATCTGACCTTCCGTAAGCTGATCCCAGCCCTGTATCATTTGTATGCGAACAAACAGCTGCCTGCGTCTTTCGCGATTTTAGGCGCAAGCCGCACCTTCTACAGTGACGAGTCATTTCGCGATAAACTACGTCACTCAATGCAAGAGCTTGAAGAAACTGATCCTGCCACGCTCGACGCCTTTATGGCGCACGTGCACTATCAATCATTTAATATCTCTGATACCCACGAGTATGGCGCGCTAACAGGCCGTTTAGACGAGTTGTCCGAACAATATGGCTTCACCCAGCGTAATACCTTGTTTTATCTAGCTACGCCGCCGAAGCTGTACAACTTTATCCCTGCCTGCCTCTCCGCACATGGTTTGAATGATGAAAGTCACGGTTGGAAACGCTTGGTGGTCGAAAAACCGTTTGGTTACGATCTTGCCTCTGCGCGCCAGCTCGACAAAGACATTCACGCCCACTTTGCCGAACATCAGATTTACCGCATTGATCATTACCTAGGCAAAGAAACGGTACAAAATCTACTGGTTTTCCGTTTTTCTAATGCGATGTTTGAGCCGCTCTGGAACCGTAACTTCATCGATTATGTTGAGATCACCGGTGCTGAAAACCTTGGGGTGGAAGGCCGCGGTGGTTACTACGATCAATCGGGTGCGGTGCGCGATATGTTCCAAAACCACTTGTTGCAAGTGTTATCGCTCGTGGCGATGGAGCCGCCTGCACAAATCAATGCTGATGCGATGCGTGATGAGGTGTTTAAAGCACTGCAATCGCTCGAGCCGCTCTCTGAAGACGACTTGCACAATAACTTGGTGCTGGGTCAGTACACTGAATCGCAAGTTGGGGGCAAACCACTACCCAGTTACCGTGATGAGCCAGGTGTCGCCGAAGACTCGCGTACCGAGACTTATGTTGGCCTGAAGATGTTTATCAACAACTGGCGTTGGAATGGGGTGCCCTTTTATGTGCGCACCGGTAAACGCTTGCCAACACGCGTGACCGAAGTGGTGATCCACTTTAAACAGACTCCGCACCCTGTGTTCGGTAAAAACGCGCCCGAGAACCGTTTGGTGATCCGCATTCAGCCGGATGAAGGCATTCAAATGAGCTTTGGTCTTAAAGAGCCGGGTGCTGGCTTTAACGCCAAAGCGGTCAATATGGATTTTCATTATACGTCGCTGGAAGAAACCCAGATGCTGACGGCTTATGAACGTTTGTTGCTGGATGCGCTTAAAGGCGATGCCACCTTGTTTGCCCGCAGTGACGCGGTGGAAGCCTGCTGGCAGTTTGTTGAGCCGATTCTTCAATATAAGGATAATGGCAAAGCGCTATATGGTTATGCCTGTGGCACTTGGGGGCCGAAAGAAGCGGATCAATTGCTTGAGCGTGATGGTCATGCGTGGCGCTTCCCCTGCAAAAACCTGACTGACACGGAATACTGCGAATTATGATAAATGCCCGAATTTTTGATGATGCCGACGCGGTGGTCAATCACTTAGCCGACGCGATGCAAACGCTCAGTGAGCAAGATCGTGCCGTACACATTTCGCTTTCTGGCGGTAGCACGCCCAAAATGCTGTTTAAGCGTTTAGCCAGTGATGACTACGCCACGGCGATTCAATGGCAAAACCTGCATTTTTGGTGGGGCGATGAGCGCTGCGTGGCACCGGATGATGCCGAGAGCAACTTTGGCGAAGCCGACAAACTACTGTTTAGCCAGATTCGCATTCCAGAAGAGAACATTCATCGCATTCGTGGTGAAGACGATCCGGACGTGGAAGCCGCGCGCTTTAGTGCGGAAATGCAAGCACTGATCCCAAGCGAAAACGGCACGCCTGTGTTTGATTGGGTCTTGCTGGGTGTCGGTGGCGATGGCCATACCGCCTCGCTATTCCCGCACGATCCTCAGTATGACAATACCGCACTGGCGCTGGTGGCCTCGCATCCTGAATCGGGTCAAAAGCGTGTATCAAAAACCGCCCGTGTGCTGCGCGCGGCGAAGAAAATCAGTTATCTGGTGTTGGGTGAAGGCAAGCAAGCGATTGTGCATGAGATCGCCACACACGAGCCCACTCAACTGCCATATCCTGCCGCCAATATCCGCAGTGCTAAAGGCACCACGGAGTGGGTACTCGATGCCGCGGCAGCAAAAAAATTACCAGAACAGAATTAATGGAGAGCACGATGAAAGGTGATATCGGCGTAATTGGTTTGGCGGTCATGGGCCAAAACCTGATCCTCAACATGAACGACAACGGCTTTAAAGTCGTGGCGCATAACCGTACCGCGGCCAAAGTAGATGAGTTTCTTGAGGGCCCAGCCAAGGGCACTAACATCGTTGGCGCTTATTCACTGGAAGAGTTGGTTGAGAAGCTAGAAACGCCACGTAAAGTGATGCTGATGGTTCGCGCCGGTGATGTGGTCGATACCTTTATCGACAAACTCACCCCATTACTTGAGAAAGGCGACATCATCATTGATGGCGGTAATACCAACTACCCAGATACCAACCGTCGCGTGGCAGCACTGCGTGAAAAAGGCATTCACTTTATCGGTGCCGGTGTGTCTGGCGGTGAAGAAGGCGCCCGTTTTGGGCCGTCAATTATGCCGGGTGGCTCTGAAGAAGCGTGGCCAGCGGTGAAACCTATCTTCCAAGGTATCGCAGCAAAAACAGATAGCGGCGAGCCATGCTGTGATTGGGTTGGACGTGATGGCGCCGGTCACTTTGTGAAAATGGTGCATAACGGTATCGAATATGGCGACATGCAGCTGATCACCGAGGCGTACCAGTTCATGAAAGACGGCCTTGGTATGAGCCATGATGAGATGCAGCAAGTCTTTACCGACTGGAACAAAACCGAGTTGGATAGCTATCTGGTCGAGATCACCTCGGACATCTTGGGTTATAAAGACGAAGACGGTGAGCCTTTGGTTGAGAAAATCCTCGACACCGCGGGTCAAAAAGGCACCGGTAAATGGACTGGCATCAACGCGCTGGATCTTGGCATTCCGCTGACCCTGATCTCTGAATCGGTATTTTCGCGTTGCCTGTCAGCATTGAAAGATCAGCGTGTCGCGGCAGAGAAGCTATTTGAAAAACATATTCAACCGGTTGATGGCGATAAAGCCGAGTGGGTTGATGCGTTGCGTCAAGCACTGCTGGCGTCAAAAATTATCTCTTACGCGCAAGGCTTTATGCTGATGCG
Source organism: Salinivibrio sp. ML323 (assembly GCF_001995745.1). Taxonomy (NCBI): domain Bacteria; kingdom Pseudomonadati; phylum Pseudomonadota; class Gammaproteobacteria; order Vibrionales; family Vibrionaceae; genus Salinivibrio; species Salinivibrio sp. ML323. The sequence goes on from NZ_MUES01000011.1 coordinate 21,100, forward strand.
TGAAGCGTCAAACGAGAACGGCTGGGATCTCAACTACGGCAACGTCGCGCTGATGTGGCGTGGCGGCTGTATTATCCGTTCGGCCTTCTTGGGTAACATCCGTGATGCCTTTGCTAAGGATCCTGACTTGGCCTTCTTGGGCTCAGATGCGTACTTTAAAGGGATCTTGGATAACTGTTTAGCGGCATGGCGTAAAGTAGCGGCGAAATCGATGGAAACCGGTATCCCAATGCCGTGTACTACATCGGCGCTGACCTTCTTGGATGGTTACACCACAGCACGTTTGCCGGCGAACCTGCTGCAAGCCCAGCGTGACTACTTCGGCGCGCACACCTATGAGCGTCTTGACCAGCCACGTGGTGAGTTCTTCCACACCAACTGGACAGGCACCGGCGGTAATACCGCCTCGACGACGTACGACGTGTAACGTACGGCGTGTAACGTGGCAGACTAAGTCACTGCCAGTAGTAATAAATAGAAAAGGGATGCATTGGCATCCCTTTTTGTTGGCATAAGCAATAAACTCGCTTAGCATAGGCGAAAAAGGAGACCCTATGCCGCGTCCTAAAATGCCCCGCCGTATCTGCGGGAAACCGCATACCAACTGTTTTAAACCCAACGCCATTCCACTCAGTGAGCTAGAGACGGTGACCATAGGTTTGGATGAGTTCGAAGCCATGCGCCTTGTTGACCATCAAGGGATGCAGCAACTGCAAGCCGCGGAAGTCATGGGCGTATCCCGTCAAACGTTAGCCAACCTGGTAAAACGCGCCCGCGCCAAAACCACCGCCTGCCTCGTAGAAGGCAAAGCACTGGTGTTTGAGTCAGAAGAGTAGTTCGACATGAGCCGTCGTTACGTCGGCACTATTGAGCCCAATCTTCAAGTTTCAGTCCTTCAACACGCTGAAACTCCCTCGTATTGTTTGTGACTAGTACACAACCAGTCGCAATGGCGTGACCTGCAATTGCTGTGTCGTTTCCGCCAATAGGGGTGCCTTTATTCATTAGATTGCGCTTAACTGCAGTTGTCGCGTCAACAGCGGCTTTATCCCAAGGTAAAATCTCATCGATTCGCTGAAGAAAAGCATCAACAAGCACCGCATGTTTTGGTGATGCCTTTTTTCCTAACAACCCATATTGCATCTCTTGATAGGTAATGGCTGAGATAACAATGCGATGTTGATTGCCGACAACAGTGTGAAGCTTTTTCAACACCGCTCTGGGTTGCTCTCTCATAATGAATGAACAAATACATGTATCAAGCATATAGTTGATTTTATTAGTCAAAGTTGAACCGTCCCTCGTCTTTTATCAGCTCCTCGCGATGGGTCATGAAATCACTATCAGCCTTTTCGAGCTCGCCAAATGAGAGCCAACTTGGTCGAGCTGGGCGTAAGGTGATGACATCCCCCTCTTTATGAATTTCAAGCTCATTAACGCCGTCAAACTCAAAATCCTTTGGCAAGCGTACCGCTTGATTCTTGCCATTTTTGAAAATGGATATTGTTCTCATAAGGTCCTCGCCATGTATCTGTTCAATCTTTATTCAGTATAATTTCAGTGTGGCATATGTCAAGCATATGCATGACTGTAATGAAAGTCGAACTGAAAGGGCCAGACCTTACACCTCTCACAAGTCGTGCATTTGTAATGGCAAACTTGATGCTTCAACACATTATTTTTGACCTCTTCTAACTTTGTTTATTGCATATGCCACAAATGAGGCGTATTTTTAGCATATGCCATTTATGTAAAGAGAGAACGGAAGATGACAATTGCTATTGCGATGAACCAAGACCGTCCTGCGGGACATTTTATGAAAGCAGAACATTTCGCGCTGTTTGACGACGATGGCCAAGCGATAGCCTGCTTTGCTAATCCGCGCGCTGCCGAAGGTTGTGGTGCCAAAAACGCCTTGATAGCGATGCTGAAAGCTAACCAAGTAACACGTGTGGTGACCCGTCATATTGGCGAGCATGCGTTAGCGGGATTACTTGATGCTGGCTTACATGTTTATCAGCTCACCAATGGTCGCCTAAACAACACCCAGTGGTTGTCGCCTGCGTACTGGCAACCGCTTACGGATGTCAGTCAAGGACGACCGGCGTTGCAGCGAATGAAGCAGCAAAAACCACAACAACAGACCGCCACTTGTCACTCAGAGCGTGGGAAAGGTTGTGGCGCGCAAGGCCGCCGTTTAGGTTATCAACATCGAGGGTGTGGTAAGCGGCAAGGTAAAGGCGGTCGCGCGAGTGGAAAGGGTTGTGGTTGCCATGACTGAATTACGCGTGATGCCGCCACGTTCGCATCATCAGTGTGTGGCTTGCAGTGACAATGGGCTGTTTAATCTTAAATTTTATCAGAACGATGAAACTGCAGTGAGCGCAAAAGTCTGGTTAGAAAGCACTTGGCAGGGGTATCAAGATCAGCTGCACGGTGGGGTGATTGCCACGCTTTTAGATGCGGCGTTGACCCATTGTACCTTCTTGTTTGCCCCGCAAAGTGTGACAGCGTCACTTAATATTCGCTATCACCATCCAGTGCCCGTTGCCGTTGAGGCTGAGGTACGTGCTTGGTGTGTCAAAGCCAAACACGGAATGAGTCAGTTGGAGGCAACGCTTACCGTTGCAGACACTGTGTGTGCCACTGCAACGGCAAGCTTTATGCAAACACGCGCGTTGTGAGCGTCAAAAACTAGCTGACGGCGCGGCGCAGGCGATCATGGACCGCAAGCCACGCTTCGCCATGAGGGGGCTGGGCGAGCCAGATTTCATCGACGCCCAGTTGGTCGGCTTGGGCGAGTTGGTGATATAACGCTTGCCCGTAGCGCGCGGCGTCATCCGGCATGGCAATGCAGACCAGATCATCCCGTGTCGGGGCTTCGCCAAAGTGAAGCAAGGCCGCGCGTTTTTCCGGATGGGGCGCAGGGAGATCAGACAAGTCTGCCGCCACCATCTGCAACCGGGTGTTGGGTTGGTAATGGCTTCCCACATTGCCGGGTACTACGGTGTCGTGCTGCTCGGGGGCGTCGACTGTTTCACCCAGCACGGCGCTCAACTCGCTGGCGGTGATGGGACCGGCGCGAAGTACGCGGAATGGACGCTTGGTAAGATCGACAATGGTCGACTCCAGCCCATGTTGGCAAGGGCCGCCATCAATGACTGCGGCAATTTTTCCGCCTAAACCATGCACCACTTGCTCTGCCGTGGTGGGGCTGAGCTTTTTATACGGGTTCGCTGACGGGGCGGCAACGGCAAGCTGATGGGTGGCGAGCAGGTCCAATAACACAGGTTGCGCAGGCACGCGAAGCCCAATGGTATCCAATCCACCCGTAACCACCGGTGATATATGTTCAGCACGTGGCAACAGCAGTGTCATCGGCCCAGGCCAGAAGGCATTCGCCAGCTTATATGCTTCATCCGGGATCGGCGTTGCCCRCTCGGTGATCGATGCGACGTCACCGAGATGAACAATCAAAGGATGATTGGCGGGTCGCCCTTTGGCGGTAAAAATACCCGCGACGGCGTCAGGATTGCTGGCATCCGCTGCCAAGCCGTACACGGTTTCTGTAGGCACCGCGACTTGTTCGCCGGCTTTCAGCAGCTCGGCGGCTTGTGTTAGATCCGTTGAACACTGCGCTGAGAGAAGTTGCGTTTTCAACGACATGCTCCGTTTTATTTTGCTACGTTCAGGTGATACCACTGACCCGAGCGATCGCGTTGCCAAACTGCACCCTGCGCATCAATTTGCATCAAGTACAGCCAGCCGTGATTCGCCAGCGCGGCTATATCGTCATGGCGTGCAAGTATACTATCAATTGCCTCCCGAGGGGCAGCGATAAATACGCTTAATCGCACTGGCTGGTGGCGATATCGACGGCCATCGTGCACGGATTGATGCGATAAGCCAATTCGTAAGTCGCCACCATTCCCTTCAAACACCCCAATGTGGCCACCCACGATATTGTGTAGCAGTTTGTTTCCGCTGCCGAATTTTTCCGGTGCGGTGACGGAAGCAAAGTACTGCAGATTGATCCAATTGGTCACCACCATGGGCGCGGTGAGGATGGTTTCAAGCTGACTAAAGTCACGGTCTTTATGCATGTCGTAGTCGTGTAAAAAGCTGCGACCTTGCAAATTAATCTGTCGAGACAGGGTGCGCGGGCCCACGATTAACGCGGCGTTGTCACACAGTCCCCACTCAGGACGCATTTGTGCCCAGTCTTTGGCCCGTGTAGCAAAGAATCGTTTGAGTTTAGATGGCTGGGTTGGTGTTTGATCAAACTGGTTGGCGCGGGTTGCACGTGCTTGTTCGCTCGCAGCGGCCAGCCAAGTTTGCCACTCGGCATGCTCGGGGGCGTGAAAGACATCCAGTGCGTCGGTGGTGGTGTTGTGCATGGCGGCATAAAAACGGGTACTGGCGGGAATCGTCACGCCTTGCTTTGCCATGGCATCACGTACGTCGGCATCGTTAAGAAGCTGTGCAAGTACGCGGACATTTACCTCGCCGGTTTGTCCACCGCAAGCACCACAGTCAAGCCCTGCTGCATGAGGGTTGTTACAGGTTTCACTGCCGTGACCCACCAACAAGACGGCATCGGCCAGTTGGTCAGCAATGCCCATTGCCCGCAAGATACCAGCGCCTAGCTCTGCCTTTTCTGCTGCGCTTAACGGCGTATTGTCACGGGTGAGCGCCCAATCACTGTCAGTATGGCTGAGTCGATTTAGCGGGTTTTCTGTGCCAGAAATGCGTAACGCGCGTTTTAATAGGCTCACCAGCTTCAGCATGCCACCGGCTTCGACCATCCCTAAATTGGCGGCAGGTGCGTCGAGACTGCGCTGCCAGCCGAGCTTGGTCATTCGTAACCAGCGTTCGGGGGTAGCATGGGTTTGTGAGACGGTGACCGCCGGTGCCAATAAGCCGGGCAGTTGCGGGCGGTGAATATGGCTATCGGTGGGCTGATAGGCGATCGGCAAGCCAAAAAAGCCAGCAAAGCCAAGAGTTTGAATCCGATCGGATTGCGCTTCTAATGCGCGGCGCATCGGTTCAGAGCGCACATCGATACAAAACACAGCTTGCAACGTGGGTGAGGTGGCGAGGGTGTCGACACTGGCCTGCGCGGACAAGGCGTGTGCCCAAGGGCGCTGCTGACTAATTTCTAGCGCTTGTTGCCAAATCCACAGTGGCGCGAGCTGTTGTTGTGCTTGGTGATACCAATGGCGCACATTCACCGCTTGATGGTGCATGGACTGACGAATGCTTGCCCACGCTGTTTCACGGTGTTTGGCAAGCCAACGTGCCAGCACTGTATCCCAAGCAAGTAAAATCACGAATAGGCCCATGCCATGTTCTTGCTGTTCACTGTCACTGAGCTGTTGCTGCCAATCTAACCAAGCCTGCCAGCTTGCCCAACCTGATAAACCATGCATCAGCGCGTGGCAATAGGCCAAGTTACCGTCTTGGTCGTGAAGGATCGGTTGCCAAAAGGTGGCCGCTTCAGCGATAAGTGCATCCATTTGAGTGGGCAGTGCGGCGAAATCGGCAAGCAAATCCACGCCAGTGAGGGTTTTAATGCCTTTATCTTGGCTCACCACATCCAACCAGCATTGATAAAGGTGCTCACCGCCTTGGCCTTGGGCATCAAAGCGTTGTGGGTATTGGTGATAAAGCGCGAGAAACTGGCTCACTTGCTGCTGGATTTCTTGCTGCCACGATAAGCCTTCTTGTGTTTCCCGAGTGCGGTCACACAACTCAGCCAATGGCTTCCAACGCGGGAGGTTACTGCTATGAATGCGCAGTGCACGCAGACAATCACTCACTGTTAATGCGCTGCCAGAGGTTGAAATGGCCTCGGCAAGGTGTGCCTCACTAATGGGCGATTGCCAATGCGACAGATAGTACGCCGACGGCATTAGCGGACAGTGGCCACTTAACACCGCTTGCTCAGCAAAGACTTGCTCAATGGGGGTAAAGCGTTGCGGCCACCATGGGTTCACTGCAATCATTTGATCCAACGGCCAGCTTGGCGCAATCGCTGCGACCGCTTGCTGGGTGGCATCGCGAAAATCACTCACACCGAGGGACTCAGGGTGTGCAGATACGTTGGGCGTTTTCGCAATCATTAGCGCGTCTCCTTATGCGGTTGCCATTGGGTCGTTTGTAGTTGGATTAAAGAAGCACTTGGCCACCATTTGAGTGTTAGGCGCGTCGCCCATTCATCAAGGTAAGCGCCGGCGTTCAGCCAAATAAATAGGCGATTCACCCACGCTTTGTGAGGCCAGTACTGGACCGCCAGTGACAGAGCAAACAGCGCGATAAACAGCACCAGCGCAAAGGCATCGGCAAATAAGTAGGTGGCATTACCGCCCGCGACAAACACAATCAAGCTATGTTTAATGGCGGCGTAGAGTCCGAGCAGGCCAAGTGCAAACACGCTACTGAGCAGCACGCGTGTCGGGCGGGCAGCGCCTGGGCGCGTAAAGGCTGGTAATAGCAGCATGGTCATCGCCATCCACAACAACCAGCCGGCGGCCAAGCTATTTAAAATACCGACAATTAGATGTACGGCGACAATCAAACCGCCTGCGGTGGCCATCGCGGCAAGCCAATGGCTACGACGCGGGACTGAGGCATCAGCCAGTTGGGTTGCGAGCCAATGATTCACGCCATTGCCGCTGTTGAGGAAAGAGAACGCCTTGTAGAAAGAGTGCGCCAGTAGGTGCAGCAGTGCCAACTCGTAAAGACCTAGGGCGATTTCGACTAACATCAGCCCCATTTGGGCGACGGTCGACCACGCCAGTTTTACCTTGATGCTCACGCGTGTCAGGCTCACCAGCCCAGCTACCAGCGTACTGACGCCCGCGATAACCAGCAGTGCTAGGCTGGCACTGGGGCTCGCCGCGAGCACTGGCGCGAACAGCATCAATAAGATCCCGCCAAGGTTCACAATGCCAGCATGCAACAAGGCAGAGACAGGTGTTGGCGCTTCCACCACTTGAATCAACCAGCCGTGCAAGGGCAGTTGCGCGCACTTAATGATCGCCACACCCACCAGCATAAAGGCGGCGATGCTTACAGTCAGCGTGTGAGGCTGCTGGCTGACTTGAAACATCAATTGGTCAATCTGCGCGGTTTGGTAGTGGAAAAACAACAGTAAAAATGCGCCACCGAGTAGCAATTCGCTAAAGCGGGCGAGCAGCATCTTTTTGTGTGCCGCGAGTTGGGCGCGAGGCCGATGCGGATAGAAAAGAATTAACCGGCCCAATGAGAGGCTAACCGCCACCCAAGCAAGCCAAAACAGCAACAGGTGATTGCTAACTAAAACCAACAAGACTGCCGACAAAGTGAGCAGCAAGGATGAAAGAAAACGGTGTTTGTCGGCTTCGCCCGCAAACGCAGTGGCACTGTATCGCCAGATAACACCGCCAAGAAGCGCAACCAGTGCGAGCAGCACCAGTTTGAGCGGGGTGACGAGAAATAGGGATAACATGACTTACCTCACAGCAATAGTTATGAGATACATTGTGAAAACTTACTACAGTTAAGTAAAATACATAATAAATCACTTTTCATTCTGTTTTAGAGAACGATGAGCCGACTGAACTACCATCATTTGTATTATTTCTGGCAGGTGGCGCGCCACGGCAACCTGACCCAGACCGCTCGCCAGCTGCATATTTCGCAGTCGGCGCTGTCGTCACAAATCAAGCAGCTTGAGCAGGCGATGCAGGTGCAATTGTTTGAGCGGCAAGGTCGTACATTGACGTTGACCGAAAGTGGCTATCAAGCGATGAACTATGCCGAAGAGATTTTTCGCCAAGGGGAAGAGTTAGAGCAGTTGCTATCCAGCGGCGGGGCGTTGTCTAGTGCCACGATTCGCATTGGTACCTTATCGACCATGTCGCGGAACTTTATCGAGCAGTTTATTCAGCCTTTGGTCAATCAACGAGAGTGCCGCTATGTGTTGCAGTCGATGGATCAAACTGGCTTGCTTCATGCGCTTTCTGATCACCAGTTGGATTTGGCGCTAACCAATATCGCGGTGCGGGGGACCAATAAACAAATTTGGCAGTATCAGCAACTGGCACGCCAGCCGGTAGCCGTGATTGGTTGGCCGGGTAAAGCCTTATCGCCCACCTTAGACGCCAGCTACCAGCACCAAGCGTGGGTGTTGCCTTATGGCGATAACCCCATTCGCTCGGGGTTTGACGCCATCTCAGCGCAGTATCAACTCAAGCCTTACATCATGGCAGAAGCCAATGATATGGCGATGCTGCGCCTGTTAACCCGCGACAATGATGCGTTAGCGGTAATGCCCGAAGTGGTGGTTCGCGATGAGCTAGATAGTGGCATGCTCACCCGCTATGCCTTATTGCCGAGTGTGTATGAGCCGTTCTATGCGGTATCGATTAAACGTCAGTGGGTACATCCAAAATTGAATTCGCTTTTAGATGCGTTCAGTGCGTCGCCGCTCGCGCATGGCGACGACCTTCGCGACGGCAACGGTCAGAGCAATACCTAACTTCGTCCCAACAGCGCGCCCACTTTTTACGCCACGTAAAGGGGCGTTCGCACGTCAAACATACCTTGCTGGGAAGATGTGGTTTTTTATGCGCCATCTGGGTTGCCTCCAGTAGACTGAGTGGCAGGTGAACGTGATTGTTGAGTGCGCTTGTCCGCGTTCTCAGGGCTATTTGTTCGCTCAGGGCTGCTTGTTCGCTCAGGGCTGCTTGTTTGCTCAGGGCTGCTTGGACGTACATGGGTGGCGAGGATCCGTGCTTTCTCGATGCGAACAGCGTCCTGTTTACGAAACGACCACAGAATGTCACGCGCACGTTTGCCGGTTTGTTCGATATCGACAATGGGTCTCGGGTAGTCTTCACCAAGCACCACCCCGTACATCATCGCTTCCATATCGGTCATTTGCCACGGGGTATGGATCAAGCTGTCGGGCAAGGGAGAAAGCTCGGGTAACCATTCACGAATAAATGCCCCTTCTGGATCTTGCTCTTGCGATTGTTTCACTGGGTTATAAATGCGCAAGGTATTGGCGCCCGTCACGCCAGCCTGCATTTGAAACTGGGGGTAGTGAATGCCGGGCTCAAAATCGAGAAATAGCTGCGCCAAATGATGCACACCGCGCCGCCAGTCAATCAGTAGATGGTGGGTTAAAAAACTGACCAGCATCGCTCGCATACGAAAGTTGATATAGCCGGTGGCGTGCAGGCAGCGCATACAGGCATCGACGAGCGGATAACCGGTATGACCTTGTTGCCATGCGAGCAGGTGCGCATCGCTCTGCGGACCGTTCGCGTACTCAAAATGTAAGTAGCCGCGATTGACGGGCCGATGCTCCATGTGGTGCTCGCTTTCAAATTTCTGCATAAAATGACAGTGCCAATGCAAACGCGACACCATAGCGACCAGCGCACGCCGCCAACCCTTTTTTTGCCAATGGAGGAGGGTGATTTGATACATCTCGCGCACGCTGATGTTACCCCATGCAAGATAGGGTGATAGCCGCGTACAGCTTTTGCGGCTGGCGAGCGGTTTAGAGATGTGACGTTGATAGCGTTGCCCGCGCTCGCGGAAAAAAGACTGCAAGGTTTTGTACGCCCAACTCGGGCCGCCGGGCTGAAAGCGTGGCGCAGGCGAATCCCAGTTATGGTGACCGAGTGAAGGTAGCGTGAGTGATGTGTCTAGCCAGCGCGTTTGTTGCCAATCCGGATCGGCAAGAGGGGCACGCATCACTTTTTGCCATTCTGCGTCCCAATCAACCCGATTTTTCGCGCCGCGGATCACCGCCCCGGTAGGATATTCATGCCATGGGATCTGATGGCTTGCTAGCCATTTGGCCACCGCTTTATCTCGCGAAAATGTCGCGTCGACGCCAATTTCTTGATGGCTGTACACCGCGCCAATCGCGTGTTGCTGGTGGATGGCCTGAAGCACCGACACCGCGTCGCCTTGGCTTATGGTGACATGACCGCCAAGCGGTGCCAGCTGTTGATTAAGATCGCACAGGGATTGCCAGACAAATCGCCAATGGCGCTCGCTATGGTGCGGATCGTTAAGCAGCAGTGGCTCAAACAGGTACAAAATCACCAAGGGACGCCCAGCGGCAATGGCAGCTTGTAAAGGGGCATGATCCCGCAGGCGTAAATCGCGTTTTAGCCACACAAGGCTGATGGGCGCGGACATAGGGCTCTCGACAGTCGTAACAACAATCTTCTATTCACCCTTGGCGATACGAGGCTGAATGACGCTTGGATCCCTGATGGTGACTTGGTTGAGGTCTAATTTCTTTCATTAACAAGCGCTAAGCGCACAAAGCGAAATAAAAATGGTTTGCATTTGCCTTTTAAGCATCGGAAAATTACCGCTCTCAGAGATAACTGGCAAGTGCCACGCGCTTGTGTTTGCAGAAGTAGGATCGGGATATGTTAGAGGCAAAGGACGTTGCGTTTGCCGTCAACGGAAAAGTGTTACTCGATAAGGTGAGCTTGTCGTTTACGCCGGGAAAAATCTGTGCGTTAGTCGGACACAATGGGTCGGGCAAGTCGACGTTGATAAAGCTGTTAGCGCAGCAACAGGCAACCAGCAGCGGGCAGATCGCATTAGACCAAAAGCCCTTATCAAAATGGTCGGAAAAAGCGTTTGCGCGCGAGGTGGCCTATTTGCCACAGCATTTACCGGCAACCGATAACTTAACTGGGTATGAGTTGGTCAGTTTTGGTCGCTATCCTTGGCATGGTTTGCTGGGGCGGTTGACCAAAGCCGATCATCAAGCGATCAACGAGGCAATGACACTGACTGGCACCCAAGATTATGCCGAGCGCTTGGTCGATACCTTATCGGGCGGCGAGCGCCAACGGCTGTGGATTGCAATGCTGCTGGCACAGCAAACGCGTTACTTACTGCTCGATGAGCCGCTATCTGCACTGGATGTGGCCCACCAAGTTGAAGTGATGACCTTGGTTCGCAAACTCAGCCGAGAGCTGGATAAGTCCATCATTATCGTGGTGCACGATATTAATATGGCAGCGCGTTTTTGTGATGAGATTGTCGCGCTGCACAGCGGGCAAATCCTGACTCAAGGCGCGGTTAGCGATGTGTTTCAAGAGTCGGCGCTCAAATCGATTTATGGCATTGAGATGCCGATTGCCGATCATGCTGCCGGCTATGCGGTTGCGATGCCGGGGGAGTTATCACCGGTATGATCAAGTCTTCGTTCTTGACGCTTATGGTCTGGCTGACCGCGGCCATGATGTCGGCTAGCGCCAGCGCGTCGCCTCGTATTCTCTCGCTGGATTGGACCCAAACTGAAACCTTGTTGGCCTTAGGGGTGACGCCCGTCGCGGTCGCGCAAAAGGCAGATTACAATTCGTGGGTGAAAGCCCCGCCCATTCCAGAAAAAACCGTCGATATTGGGCTTCGCACCCAGCCGAATATGGAGCGTTTGGCTGAGCTTCACCCCGATAAAATTCTAATTTCACCCATTTTTAAGGCGATGAAGCCCAAGCTAAGCACCATTGCGCCGGTCAGTTCAATTCCTCTCTATGAAAGTGGCCTAAGCTGGACGTCGTTAAAAACCGTGACGCGGCAGATTGCACGTGAGGCCAACCGTCCGGAGGCCGGTGAAACCCTGATTGCTAATGCGAAGCGGCAATTAGCGAGCCTGCGCGATACTATTCCCGGTGAACAGCCTCCGCTGCTGATGATCCAGTTTCTTGACGCCAACCATGTGCGGGTGTTTGGGACCAACAGCCTGTATCACGCCGCTATCAGTGAATTGGGGCTCAGCAACGCGTGGCAAAATACCACCAACAGTTGGGGGTTTAGCATGGTCTCCATCCGCGAGCTGCTAGACCTTGATGCGCAACTAGTGATTGTGCGCCCACTCCCCGCGGGCGTCGAGCAAACCCTTAAGACCAATATGTTTTGGCAATATTTGGTTAAACGTACGGGACGTACGCCATTGATGATTGATCCGGTATGGAGCTTTGGGGCGATTCCATCGGCGTTACGCTTTGCCCGCCTTGTGACCGCGGCATTGACCGACCAAGGAGGGCAGGCATGAAACTGAACCTGTTATGGGTGCCCTTGGCGTTACTGGCGGCACTGTTAAGCCTCGCAACCACTCAGTTGGGGCAGTGGAATGTAAACGCGTTCATGCTCTGGGATTCTCTATGGTCGCTGGATGACAGTGCGTCGATTGGCGTTGTGATGCATTTAACCTGGTGGCCGCGCTTGGTCACCGCATTGCTGGCGGGGGCGTGTTTGGGGCTGGCCGGTACCTTGATGCAACAAGTGTTGCGCAACCCCTTGGCCTCGCCCTCGACGCTGGGGGTGGCGAATGGCGCTAGCTTGGCGCTGATGCTTGCGACGCTTTATGCCCCTTGGCTATTGACTTGGTCGAGCGCAATGGTGGCGATGTCTGGCGGAGTGCTGACCATGCTGGTGGTCTTTGCGCTAGCATGGCGACGCGGCCTATCGCCCACCGTAGTGGTGATCGCGGGGTTGATTTTAAACCTTTACTGCGGCGCGCTCAGCACCGTGCTGCTGTTGATGAATCAAGAAGCGCTACACGGCATGATGGTGTGGGGCGCGGGCTCGATGGTGCAAACCGACTGGCACAGTGTGCAAGCCCTACTGCCACGCATTGGATTGGCGGTCGTGTTGATCCTTGCCTTGTTAAAGCCGCTCAACGTCCTAAGCCTTTCAGATGAAGGAGCAAAAAGCTTAGGCGTATCACTGGCGAAAATCCGTGTGATTGCACTGGGGCTATCGGTACTTCTGACCGCGTGGGTAGTTAGCTTGATTGGCGTGATTGGCTTCGTCGGTCTTGCCGCGCCCGCGATTGCACGCTTATGTGGCGCTCGCAAGCTCATCACCCGATTGAGCCTGGCGATGATTTTAGGCGCTTTGATGTTGGCAGCCACTGATTTGGCTGTCCAGCTATTACCCGGCCGCCGGGCAATGATGGTGCCTACGGGCGCCGCCACGGCAGCGTTAGGTGCGCCGCTATTATTGTGGCTGTTGCCACGGGTATCGCTGGGCAACCGTCAACGCCAACAAATGCATGCCGGGACGCCTGCACCACGTCAGGATTGGCCACTAGGCCGAACGCTGATGTTACTGGTGTTGGGTGTGGTGATTTTTGCTACCGTATCGCGTCAAAGTGAGGGCTGGCAGTGGCTGGCGCTCAGCGGCGATTGGTCCTTGTTGGAGTGGCGCTTGCCACGCTTGCTGGCCGCGGCATTGGCGGGTGGTGTGCTTGCTGTTGCCGGTGCCGTGCTTCAGCGTTTAAGTGCTAACCCGATGGCGAGCCCTGAAGTGATGGGGATCAGTGCCGGCACGGCGCTGGGACTGATTGTCACTATTTTTGCTGGCATGGGCGCGTCTATGCTGAGCTTGTATGTCGGCGGCTTAATCGGTGCCGGCGCGACCTTGGCGTTGATTGTGCTGCTTAATCGCAAAACTGGCTTTCAGCCAGAAAAAGTATTGCTCACTGGCGTCGCCATCGCAGCACTGATGCAAGCGGTGCAAAGCTTCTTGATGGCGGGGGGCGATCCTCGCGCGTATCAAGTGCTCGCGTGGATTTCAGGCTCAACCTACTATGTGACTGACAGTACGGTGACCACACTGGCCTTGGTTACCGCCGTGCTGGTGGCGCTAGGATTAATGTGCCAGCGTTGGCTCGATATTTTGCCACTCGGTGGCGAAACCGCTCAATCACTGGGGGTTAAGGTAGGGCGTGCCCGCATGGTCTTGCTGGCCCTCGTCGCGGTGATGACCGTCAGTGCCACCTTGGTGGTGGGGCCGCTCAGTTTTGTCGGCTTGATGGCCCCGCACATTGCGCGTAGCTGGGGGGCGAAAAATGCTCGGGCGCATATGGTCACCGCCGGGTTGATTGGCATGGGATTGATGCTGTTTGCCGATTGGCTCGGACGACAATGGTTGTATCCGCAAGAAATGCCGGCTGGGATCATTGCTTCCTTGATAGGTGGGCTCTACCTAATGATTGTGTTACGTAAGCTATAGTTTTAACGTGCGGTGATCGACAGGATCGCCTCATCCCTAACTAAAGAGATGCAGTTTGCATCTCTTTTTGTTTGAGGAGCCAGAGAATGAACAGTGATTCCATGCAGCGTGTGGCGGTTGTCGGCGTAGGCGGCGCGATTGGTGAAGCTTTTTGTCGCGCATTGCTCGACAAGCCATCCATCCAGCAAGTCTTTGCGCTGGGGCGCCACCCCGCGCCACTTGCTGAGATAAGTGAAAAGGTGGTGCCTGTGGCGGTGAACATTCGCGATGAAGCATCAATACAAGCGTCGGCCGAGCACATCGACGACAATAGTGTAGATGCGGTGATCATTGCCTCGGGGATGCTTCATGATGATGCGGTCAGTCCAGAAAAGCGACTCGCAGCTTGCAGCAGTGAGGCGATGCACCAGCTTTTTGATGTAAATGCGGTGGCGCCGCTGCTGTTGAGCAAACATCTTGCGGGCAAATTGAAACGCAACGCTGAGGCGAAGCTCGCTATCTTGTCGGCGCGCGTAGGCAGTATCAGTGACAACCGTGCGGGCGGTTGGTATGCCTATCGTGCAAGCAAAGCGGCGGTGAACATGTTGATCAAAGGCATGAGCATCGAACTTGGCCGCCAAGATAAATCATTAACTGTGGTTGGCCTGCATCCGGGGACCGTCGACAGTCGTCTATCCGCGCCCTTTCAAGCCAATGTTAAGCCCGGCAAGCTATTCAGCCCGGCTCAATCGGCTGGCTACTTATTGTCGGTATTGGATGTCCTCGATAGTCGCCACACCGGGCGTCTGTTTGCATGGGATGGAGAAGAAATAGCCCCGTAGACTGGGGCATTATCGAGTCACTTCCAATGCAATGGCTGCTCTAGGGTCGACAAAGGCTTTTCGCTTCCTAGTCCTATCATTTCATCGTATGCCGTGTCGGTCACTAACACGTACTGCGCGGCGTTAACCCATTCAAAATCCTCTTTCACCGCCAGCAAGCTGCGAGATAAGTAGGGCTTATCGCCGTGATAAATCAGCTTCTGCTCCACCGTATCGCCGTGACGCAAAAAGGCGATGGCTTGATACAACATGCCATCAATGCCACGGATCTGAATCTTGTCAATGTTGTCGCAATTTATCAGTTCGCTCAGTTGTAAATTCATCACTCGTCCTTGCGGTTAGGCCTTCCCCAGCCACTACGAGCCATGCAAGCACGCGGATCCCTCGAGGGTAAAGCATTATCAGTCGCAGCCCCCTTTTCAGTCTGTAATGTAAAATAAATGTTACGCAAAGGTAAAATTAAAACCGTGGCAATAAGATGATTTTCTCTGCAAAGTCGACGTAACCTGTGGGTAACGGAGACAATGCGTAAGGCTGACTGCCGCTGTTTACGCGCGATTTTTTACGCCAGACAACGACACAAGGCGGTGAACGTGAAACAGAGTAAATACCAATCCAAACCCGTTGATGAGCTGGGCCGAGTAGCCTGGTCGGCACAAGAAAACGATGTATGGCGCCAGTTAGTCACACGGCAACTTGCGTGTATCAAAGACAAAGCGTGTCAGGAATATTTAGACGGGCTACGCATGCTCGACTTGCCGCATGATACGGTGCCACAGATCCCAGATGTGAATGCAGTGTTAATGCGAGAGACGGGCTGGCAAGTGGCTCCTGTGCCTGCGTTGATTGATTTCGACCATTTCTTTGCCTTATTGGCGGACAAGAAATTCCCTGCGGCGACCTTTTTGCGCACCAAAGAAGACTTTGATTACTTGCAAGAGCCGGATTACTTCCATGAGATTTTCGGTCACTGTGCGATGCTGACTCACCCAGCGTTCGCTGAGTTTACCCATATGTACGGCCAACTGGGTAAGAAAGCCACGCCCAAAGAGCGCGTCTATCTTGCACGCTTGTATTGGTTTACGGTCGAGTTTGGTTTACTCAGTGACACGCAAGGCAATCGCAGTATTTATGGCGGCGGGATCTTGTCGTCGCCGGCGGAGACCGAGTACGCCTTTAATAGCGACAAAGCGGTGCGTAAGCCTTTAGAAGTGATAGATGTCATGCGCACGCCTTACCGGATTGACATCATGCAACCCATTTACTTTACCATTGAGTCGATTGACGACTTATTTGCCATCAGTCAACGTGACTTGATTGCTGATGTGCATCAAGCCATGGAACTGGGCCTTCATGCGCCTTTGTTCCCGCCCAAACCGAAAAAGACAGAACAGCAAAAGGAAACGCAACATGTCTGAACTAACTGAGTTGAAATGTGAAGCCTGTAATATTGATGCCCCTTTGGTCAGTGCTGAGGAAATGCCAGCGCTGCTTAAAGACATTCCGCAGTGGCGTAAAGTAACACGAGATGGGATTGATCAGCTCGAACGTGAGTTCACCTTCCGCAACTTTAAGTTGGCGTGGGCGTTTGCCAACCAAGTGGCTGAGCTGGCTGAGCAAGAAGGACACCATCCCGCTATCTTGCTGGAGTGGGGTAAGGTGACCGTGACTTGGTGGTCGCATAAGATCAAAGGCCTGCACAAAAATGATTTTATTTGTGCGGCGAAAACCGACGACATTGTCCCTGAGTAAACCAAAAACGCCCCGAGTGTGATCTCGGGGCGTTTCTTTTTCGCTCACTTGCTATCTATCCCAGTCACGCAAGTATCCATCCTGCGATCTCATCACCATTTCTCGGCAATCTTTTACTCTTCTTACGACTCTTGGGCCGTAGAGTAAGATAGATTGAAAAAAGTGACACGGTCACTTTATCGTGTTGAGCTTACTCTTCTTCGTCGCTTGTGTCTTTTTGCTTAACGGCAAAATACTGCGCTAGGATTTCGTCAGTGAGCTCACCTTTTTCCTCAAGGGCTTTGAGCTTTGCCACAATCGCTTTTTGTTCGTCGAGTGAGGGCAAAGTCTCTGGCTCATGCTCGGGGGCGTCATCGGCCAGTTGATTCAAAATATCCATAAATGTACCTCGTAATATGCTTAACGCAGAGCCTAGCAAAAATCGTGATTTTGCCCAAGCAAAAGACGAACGTGAGCCAAGTAGTTGGACTTAACACACTCAGTTACATCAAAAAAAAGGCTCAGACCCCGCGCCATTGGTCTACGTTTGTAGTAAAGGTTTGTTTTAGGGAGAGTGAGCTGTGAGTGAAATCTTTTTTTCATGCCAACCCATCTTTGATGAAGCGCAAAACCAGTGGGGCAATGAGCTGCTGTTTAGGGACGGCCAAGAAAATAAGTTTCCTTCAATCGATGAAGATACGGCGACATCGCGTATTCTCAGTGCTAATTTTTTATCAGGGAAAGAGCTCGATGATAGCTTACGGTACGTGGTGAGTTTTTCGGAGGCTGCACTGCTTGATGAGATCCCCTTTTCGATTCCGGTTAAATCTCTAGTGATTTGTGTCACCGCAAAGTGTAACGCGACGCCGATGCTGGTGAAGCAACTGGAGTCTTACCAGAAAGCTGGCTTTACCATTTTAGGAGAGAGTGATGTCTTCACGAGTCGCTGGCAAAGGCACTTACAGCTTTTCGATGTTGTTCGTGTGAGTATGGCTTCAGAGAACTTGTCCGATTGGACGGGGTCGATCTCCAGTAATCCGGGTATGCGCTTTTTAGCCACGAAAGTGGAGAGTAATGAGGAATTTTTGTTGGCCAAGCATCTCGGGTTCAGCCTATTCCAAGGATATTTTTTTGAACAGCCTTTGATTAAAAGCTATAGTGATGTAGCTCCCTCAGTCATTAGCCTACTTGATGCCTGTATTGTGGTTAACCGCAGCCCCCATGACATCGACGAAATCACAGACGTGATCTCTCGAGATGTGTCCTTGTTATATAAAGTGGTAACCAGCGCTAATATTCTCGCTAAATCAAAGAAGAAAACGATAACAAACCCCAAACAAGCAGTAGTATATCTAGGACTGGAATCACTGCGGCGGCTAATTTCTTTGCTGATCATGTCTAACATGAATCACCAAGAGTGTTCTCATCTACAAAATGCGGCCATTCTGCGCGCTATTTTTATGCAGCAAGCTAGCCCATTATTGAAAAGCATTGATCCTGACGAAGCCTTTTTAGTGGGGGCATTTTCACTCCTTGATGCGATGCTTGGTATCCCCATGGAGGATGTTGTGAAGCAGCTTTCACTCGACCAAGAGGCCAAAAACGCATTGATGTCTCAGTCAGGACCTTATGGTGAGCTTTTGGAGTTATGTAAGAACATTGAACACGCCAATTGGGACTGGGTCGGCTCGCTGTGTGAAAGGATGACGTTAAAGGAGCGCGCTGTCTTGAGGGCGTTTGATAAAGCCCGTTATCAAACCCAAACCTTGGCGGCGACAATGCAGGTGTGAACATGATGAATAAAGTAGGTATGCGGCTAGCTGTTATTTTGATTGTACTAGCGACCTTACTATTGGGGGTGTTTGGTTACTACAATTACCATGTTGCCAAAGAGCGGCTTGAGTCCGATATGAATCAGGACATTAACTCGATCACTCAGCGTCTCAAGCAGCGTCTCCCTACTCTGATGTGGAATTATGACTTTAATAATGTTCAAAATGATTTAGACAGTGAAATGGGCTCTCGTTATGTCCATCGCCTTGAGCTGACGGATAGCAATGAAGAATTTCGTTATGTGACTGACTCTAAAGGCATGCGGTCAAACGATGAGTTAAAAGAAATCAACGTTTCCTTGGTCTATGATCAGGAAGGCCAATCTGTCGATGTGGGTAGGTTGATTATCTACCAAGATAGTCGATACATTGATAAAGAGCTCAACACAGAAATTCTCCGTACTGCCACGCAAATCATTCTGTTGAACTTGTTGGTTGGTTTTTTTATTTGGAAATACGCTAAGCAGATCAATCGAGCGGAACAAAGTCGTGCGTATTTAAATACAGTGATTCATAGTTACACTGATGCGCTATTAGTGCTCGGCGATAAGCACAGTATTATTACTATTAATGACTCGGCTAAGAAGTTATTCGAATTAGAATCTGTGCCCGACGAAGCGATCAGCTTATCGACGATTATTTCTCGCGTCAGCCCTAATTCACGCGGCTATTTTTCACAAGCGCTTTATGGTCTCGGAGGGCAGTTACAGCGGTCATACGAGATAGATACGGATCAAGGTGTCCGTATTGTGCAGGTCAAATCAACGCCCATCAAAGATGAAGACCCGAGAGCACTGAACGTGGCGATTATTCGCGATATCACGGAACAGCACCTCGATAAACAAAAAGTATCTAAAGGGGCTGAGCTTTTCTCTGCGATGAAAAGCTTACAAGATAAGTTTCTGATCAGGGAAGATTTCGGTAAGAGTTTCCAAGATGTTTTGCAGATCCTATTACGAATAGGGGAAAGTAATCATGGCATTATTGTCGAGGTGGGTCACAGCGATGATGATCCGATCAAAACCAATCTGCCTTATAAAGTGCTCGCACAAACTCGATTGGTGAAGAATGAGTTTATTGGTGAAGAGTTTGTGCGAGGACTGATTGAGGAAATCATTGAGACCAAACAAAGCAAACGTAGTCTGCAAATGGCGAGTGTGGCAGGAAATAATCAGAAAATGATTATCAATGTCTACGGTACGCCTCTTTATATGTCGAGCCAAATGGTAGGGGTGGTCTGCTTGTTTGATGAATCGACCACCTACAATGAAGATCTTCAAGGCTGGATTGAGCCGATACTATCAAGCTTAAGCTCAATGGTGCACTTTGTGCAGCAGAAGTCGTTGAATGACATGATCTCAAAAGAAATGGCACGAGCCAAGGAGCAAGCAGAGCGGGCGAACGAATCAAAGACCAACTTCTTGGCGATGATGAGTCACGAGATTCGCACACCCATGAACGGCATTGTTGGCATGTCTAACCTTTTGATGGAGACCTCGCTCAATCAGCAGCAACGCTATTTTGTTGATACGTTGCAACACTCGTCTACGGCACTGCTGAATATCATTAATGATGTGCTCGATTTAACTAAGATTGAAGCTGGAAAGATGACGCTCACCAAACAGTCATTAGATTTGGCGGAGCTTGTTCACGAATCCTTAAGTATTTTTACCGCAAAAGCAGCGGAAAAGCAGTTGCGCTTACATTGCTATATCGATCCAGACATGCCTTGTGATATTGAAATTGATGCCACGCGTTATAAGCAGGTGATCATAAACTTGGTTGGCAACGCCGTTAAGTTTACCAAGCAGGGACATATTGCTGTGCGGTTATTCCAACGGCAAACGGGTGATGGCTCAGTAACATTGGTCATGGAAGTAGAAGATACAGGGATCGGGATCCCGGAAGACCGCCACGAAGCCATTTTTGAGAACTTTACCCAAGTCGACAACTCCTATTCGCGTTCTTATCAAGGCACGGGACTGGGCTTACCAGTCTGTCGTAAATTATTGCGGCTTATGGATGGTGACATTTACATCCGCAGCCAAGAGAATCAGGGGACCACCTTTATCGCCGAAGTGCCCGTCACGATCAGCGATCCTGACTCTCAGTTATTAGCCCACTCCAAGCTAGAAGCGGGGATAGAGGGTGATTCCATCTACTTGGTATCGGAAGACGCGATTTTGATCGATACGCTATCCGCCTACTTAGACCGACTCGGTTTGCGTTTAGTGGCTAAAAGCGATGGAAACGAATTAATCGTTGACGATCTCAGCGACGCTGTGTTGATGATCGACCAAGATAAAATGCAAAGTTGTCAGGCGTTAGTGGGCAAAGCGCAAAAATCAGTCGCAATTAGCCATGATGGTCATCATGACACTGGCATGGCGACGCTGACTTGTCCGATTTATCACGTTGAACTGTATCGCGTATTAAACGAGGATGAGAATGCATTGACAGAGCCTGAGCCTGTGGCTGGGGAGTATGATGACATCCAATTCAATCTTAACGTTCTCGTGGCTGAAGATCACTTGGTGAACCAAGAATTGATTGACATTATTTTATCTAAACTAGGCTGTCAGCGTGCGCTGGCCGTCAATGGTAAAGAAGCGTTAGAACTTCATAAGTCTTCACCGTTCGATATCATCTTGATGGATTGTCAAATGCCGGAAATGGATGGCTTTGAAGCCACGCGTGAGATCCGAAAATTCGACAAAAACACGCCCATTTTGGCAGTGACGGCTAACGCGCTCTCTGGTGATGCAGAGCGTTGTGTGGAAGCAGGGATGAACGGACATCTCGCTAAGCCCTTCAGTAAAGATCAACTCATTGAATTGTTACTCCTGTATGCTCATCCAGATGCGGTCAGTTATGGCGATAAAACCACTGACGAAGAGGAAACAACCTTGGATGACTTAGCCAGCGAGCACTTTACAGATGCGTCCACAGAGACAAACTCCTTACCAGAACCAGAACCAGAACCAGAACCAGAACCAGAACCAGAACCAGAACCAGAACCAGAACCAGAACCAGAACCAGAACCAGAACCAGAACCAGAACCAGAACCAGAACCAGAACCAGAACCAGAGCAACAATGAGCGACACCTCACCCCCCATTGACATCCAGCATGTCAAAGACCAAATCGGTGATAGCATGGACTTGGTAAAAATGCTGCTTGATAAGTACGTAAAAAACCAAACCAATGATTTAGAGGCTTTGAAGGCCGCATTTGCAGAACAAGATATCGAAAAAATTAAAAAACTTGGCCACAAAATGAAAGGAGCGGCCGCCATGATCGGCGCCAAAGCACTATCACAAACATGTCTTGAGTTAGAAAAGTCACCGCATGATGAGTTGGAGGCGCTACATCCCTACCTTCAGCGGATAGAGGAGCAGACAACACGGGTGATTCAACAGGCAGAGCACCTCTGTGAAACATCTTGATACATTATCCGGCACTGGTTAGCATAGCCGTTAGCGCGGGATAAGATAAAAACAATGACCCATCAAAGACCTAGGGCCCGACAAACGCTGTCGGATCCTGGGTTTTATTGTAAGGAAAAACTGATGATAATGCGTTTTGTATTGAGCGGTTGCCTCGCTCTCTCCCTAGCTGGCTGTGGTGAGCCGAAGGTGTCAGCACCGTCTGAAACACCGCCTCGGCCAGCAAAATTACTGGCGGTAGTGACGAATGAAGATGGACTCACCCGCCAATTTCCTGCCCAAGTTGAAGCGGATGATAAAGCCTTGCTCTCATTTCGTGTATCAGGCGTGATTGAGTCAATGCCGATCAAAGCAGGTATGGATGTTGCGAAAGGGCAAGTCCTGGCGGCGTTAGACAGTCAGCAATATCAGCTGCAATTGGATAAGGCGCGTGCGCAATATCAGCTTGCTCAGGTACAGTTTAACCGTGCCGAACGCCTGCACAATAATAAAGTGCTCGCCGAACAAAGGTTCGATGAAGCCCGCTCGGCACTCAGTGAAGCGGCGGCTGGTCTAGAGCAAGCGCAGACAAATCTGAATTATACGCAACTAAAAGCGCCGTATGCGGGGACTGTCTCACTTCGAATGAAAGAGGAGAATGAATTCGCACAAGCACAAGCGCCAGTGCTACACATTCAATCCAAAGACATCATTAATGTCAGCTTTCAATTGCCAGAACGCTATTTCCATTACTTTGCACAGCATGCGGATAATTTGGTCCCAAGCGTATCATTTGATACCCACCCATCACGCCAGTTTCCCGCGCAGTTTAAGGAAATCGATACAGAGGCGGATCCTAAAACGGCGTCTTACCATGTCACTGTGAGTTTAAATCGACCTGACGCCATCAATGTTTTGCCGGGAATGGCAGCAAAAGTGCATGCCACCATTCCTACTAAGTCGCAAACGCAAGTGCCCCAGTCTGCCGTGCTCGAGACGAATGAGGGAACGGCCGTATGGCGCGTTGGTGATAACGGTGAAGTTAAGCTAACCCCAGTCACCTTGCGTGAAGGAAAAGTCGTTTCGGGCCTAGAAAATGGCGAGGTGATTGTGGCAACTGGCGTCAGTGCGCTGAAAGAGGGTGACCGTGTGAAAGCATGGGTGAAGGAGAGAGGATTATGAGAGCAATACATGGACTGATTGGTGTCCTTGCGGTGGGGGCACTGTTTGGGTGCCAACCGGAGACCGAGTCTCAACCTGCTCCTTTGCCGGTAGTGTCTACGTTTACCGTGAGCCAACAACCATTAAATGAACGCATCTCTTTCCCCGCGGTGGCGGCAGCAGCTGATAAAGCCACGCTCGCGTTTCGCGTACCGGGGGAAATTCAAGCGATCAATGTCAAAGCGGGTGATCGCGTGACGCAGGGACAGGTATTGGCACGTTTGGAGCCGACCGATTACCGCTTAGCGGTAGAGAATGCCAGTGCACGTTTTGACGTGGCCGATGCGCAGTATCGCCGCTCAGCCCCCCTGGTAGAGAAAGGTATGCTTGCCCAATCACAATTTGATGAATTAAAAGCGCAGCGTGAAATTGCGCAAGCGGAGCTGGCACTGGCCAATCTTCGTTTGTCTTATGTTGCGCTCAGAGCGCCAGCTGACGGGGTGATATCTAAGCTGAATGTTGAGCCATTTGAAACCATCGCGCCAGGACAAGGGATCATGAACATTCATGATGCTTCGCGTGCTGATATTCGTGTACAAGTGCCGGATGTGTTATTCACCCAAAACACGGGCGCGAGCGCAGAAGAAGTGCAAGCGCGACTCAAACCGAAAGTCTTAACTCAGCAAGGGCAGTCTTACCCCGCCACTATCGATGAATACACGGCAGAGCCGGATCCTAGCAGTGGTGCTTTTGTGGTGACGCTCACCATGCCAATGCCGCAGCAGCAGTTTATTTTAGATGGTATGCCCGTACAGGTCAGTATCGCTCGGGAAGGACTACAACTGACACGCACCGGGCTCTCTGTGCCAATCGAAGCGGTGTTTAATCAAGACGGCGATCCACTGGATAGAGCCCATAGCTATGTATGGATTTATGACAGTCGCACGCAAACCGTGGCGAAGCGGCGGGTAACGATGGGGCGTATTCATGGCCAGCGGCTAGAAATTACCCATGGTGTGTCTAAAGGGGATCGTATCGTGGTGGGAGGAACCAATCACCTATCTGAGGGGCAAAAAGTGACGCTGGCATCGAAAGAGGAAAACGCATCATGAAGCAGGGTGTAGCCGGATATTTTATTCAAAATAAAGTGATTAGCTGGATGATCACGCTGATTTTCCTGATTGGCGGCACCCTTGCATTTTTGGGCTTAGGGCGGTTGGAAGACCCGGCTTTCACGATCAAAGATGCGATGGTGGTGACCAGTTATCCAGGTGCCACTCCCCAGCAAGTGGAGGAAGAAGTCACTTATCCGCTGGAGAAAGCGGTTCAGCAGCTGACCTATGTGGATGAAGTACGTTCGATCTCCAGTCGCGGCCTGTCCCAGATCACGGTCAAAATGAAACCCAAATACCGCTCTGATGATTTGCCTCAGATTTGGGATGAGTTGCGACGAAAAGTCCATGATGCACGTGGCGCGCTTCCTCCTGGTGTCAATCCGCCACAGGTGAAAGATGATTTTGGCGATGTGTTTGGGATCATGTTAGCCGTCACTGGCGAAGGGTACGGCTACAGCGAACTGAAAGACTACGTCGACTTTTTACGCCGCGAGCTTGAGCTTGTTGATGGCGTAGGCAAGGTGCAAGTCAGCGGTACGCAGCAAGAGCAAGTCTTCATTGAGGTCTCGATTCAGCGGTTAAGTAGCCTAGGGATCGCACCGGATACCTTGTTTAATTTGTTGGCGACACAAAACCTCGTGAGCAACGCCGGGGCCTTGCGTGTGGGTGATGAATATATTCGCATTCACCCAACTGGCGAGTTTTCCTCCGTGGATGAGCTGGGTAACTTAATTCTGACTGAAGCAGGGTCACAAGGGTTAATTTATTTGCGCGACGTTGCCGAGGTAAAGCGTGGATATCAAGAAGTACCGCGGCAAATTATTTCGTATAACGGTAAACAAGCGCTCCAAGTAGGGATATCGTTCGCTGATGGCGTGAACGTGGTAGAAGTCGGCGACAAGGTGGATAAGCGTCTCGCGGCGTTAAACAGTGATCAGCCTGTGGGCATCAATGTCCATCATGTCTACAACCAGCCCAAWGAGGTCGATACCTCCGTCAGCGGATTTGTCTCCAGTTTAGGCCAAGCGGTAGCGATTGTGATTATCGTACTGCTCTTTTTTATGGGCCTGCGCTCTGGGCTATTAATTGGTTTGGTGTTATTGCTGACGGTACTGGGTACGTTTGTATTCATGTACTACTTTGAGATTAACCTGCAACGTGTGTCTCTCGGGGCGTTAGTCATTGCCCTAGGGATGTTGGTGGATAATGCCATCGTGGTGGTCGAAGGGATACTCGTGGGCTTAAAGCGAGGGCGAACCCGTCTACAGGCGGCTCACGATATTGTGACGCAAACCAAGTGGCCTTTGCTGGGGGCGACGGTGATCGCGGTAACGGCGTTTGCCCCGATTGGCTTGTCCGAAGACGCAACGGGCGAATACTGTGGCACTTTATTTACGGTGTTATTAATCTCCTTACTGTTAAGTTGGTTTACCGCCATCACGTTAACGCCTTTCTTTGCCAGCGTGTTTTTCAAAGAAACACCGCTCGACGAAGGGGATGAGGGCAGTGATCCCTACAACGGGATTCTGTTTGTGGTGTATAAACGTTTTCTTACCGCCTGCATGCATCACGCCTATATCACCTTGTTGGTAATGGTAGTGGCATTGGGGGCTAGTATTTATGGCTTTGGCCATCTCAAGCAGTCGTTTTTCCCAGACTCTACCACGCCCATGTTTATGGTCGACATTTGGCTGCCAGAGGGCACTGATATTCGTGCAACACAAGGTACCTTGGATGAGGTGTCGAGCTGGCTGAGTAAACAACAAGGCGTCAACTATGTTTCTACCAGTGCCGGACAAGGCTCGCAACGTTTTATGTTGACCTATTCACCGGAGAAAACATATGCCGCCTATGGCGAGCTGATCGTCCGTGTTGACCAATACGAACATGTTAAACCCACTATGGGCATGGTGCGTGAGCATATTCGTAGCCAGTATCCAGATGCGCAGCTTAAACTGAAGCCTATTTCCTTAGGGCCTGCGACTGGCTCGAAAATTGAAGCGCGTATTTTTGGTTCAGATCCCACTAAGCTACGCGCAATTGCTAAACAAGTAGAAGCACGATTGCATCAGGATCCTGATGCGGTGAATATCCGCCATGATTGGCGTAATCGCACCAAAGTTCTTGAGCCTGCGTTTAATGAAAGTCAGGCGCGACGCTATGGTATCACCAAAAAAGATGTCGACGAGTTACTGACTATGACATTCAGTGGCAAACGGATTGGTGTATACCGGGATGGGACCAACCTTATGCCGATCGTTGCGCGATTGCCCGATGAGGAGCGTGTGAATATCAATACCTTAGAAGGCATGAAAATATGGAGCCCGGTATTGAAAGACTACATTCCTTTACAGCAAGTTATTCTCGATTACGACATGCGCTGGGAAGATCCGATTATCATGCGCAAAAACCGCAAAAGAATGCTCACCGTGTTGGCTGATCCCGATCCCTTGCGGGAAACCACCGCGGCGACCTTGCTAAGCCGCGTGCGTGCGGATATTGAGTCGATTCCTCTGCCTGAAGGTTACAGCATTGAATGGGGCGGGGAGCATGAATCTTCCCAAGAGGCCAAAGAAGGCTTATTTAGCATTATGCCGCTTGGTTATTTGTTTATGTTCCTGGTCACCATATTGTTGTTTAACTCGGTGAAAGAGTCATTGATCATTTGGCTCACGGTTCCCTTAGCGGTGGTTGGGGTCACCACAGGGCTGCTGTTGTTAGATACGCCGTTTGGTTTTATGGCGCTTTTGGGCTTTTTAAGTTTGAGTGGAATGCTGCTTAAAAACGGCATTGTGTTGATCGATCAGATCAACATCGAAGTGGCCAGTGGTAAGCAACGCTATCAAGCGGTCGTCGATGCGGCGGTAAGCCGGGTACGCCCGGTGTGCATGACAGCCATTACCACTATTTTAGGGATGCTCCCTTTGTTGCCGGATGTTTTCTTCCGGCCGATGGCGGTGACGATCATGTTTGGGCTCGGATTTGCCACCGTGCTGACATTGATAGTAGTGCCCGTGCTATATCGGATCTTCTATCAAATTCGCTATCACCCTGAATAACCCCACCTTAAGCACCGTGTTGACGGTGCTTTTTTGTGTTTCAATCTTAAGATAAAAGCGCCTGTGTATAACTTGAATTTCATCCACAAAAACAGTTGATAACTCGGTGAATTTCATCGCAACCTCGCGATTTTATCGGCGTTGCGTAAAGTCAATAATGTAATGGTGAATTCAGAACCAAAATCACAATGGTATTGGGGGTTATGTAACTGATTGATTATACTTTATGGGTAAGTAGGGCCAGTCTATTGTGGAGATAGACTGGCTGAAGACGTGGCAAACAATGAACTGATAAGCGCGTTGATGGTGGATTAGTCGTCGATTTTTTTGACCGATAGCGTCAATTCAAAGGTCGCCATAGGCTCATCCCCGTGTAGGCTCGGGCAAGTGGCGACAATGGTGACAGGCTGATTAACACGATGACCTGTTTCGATTGATTCACTGATCATCTGGTTAATCTTGTTGCCATCGAAACAAGTAAACACCACATCATCCTCGGGTCGTTTATGAAAATCAGCGTTGACGGATTTAAACGCTAAGCTAATTTTAACCCCGCGTTGCTCAGCCATCGCCATGGCAAGAAAGCCACCTGCGACATCAGCGCCAACCGCCAGCGCGCCGAAATACATGCTGTTGAGGTGGTTTTTGGTACGTCGCCCCAGTGGGATTCGCATTGTGACATGCTTATCGTCGATGGAGAGGATCTTAGGACGACACCAGCCAATCATCGGCACTTTTAAGAAGCCGAATAACGACAAATGTTGATTAGCGCGTGCTAACGGAGACGAGAACATAGACACTCCTTGTTATCTGGTCATACCTGTTACGCTACATCCATGCTCAATTTGTCGTCAACATCTTGTTAACAAAGTTGTGGCCTAGTGCTTTATTTTTTCAGGCATTCGACATCCATTGTTGGGATTAATCCATTGCATAAGGCACGAAGAATAATGGCGCAGGTTTTGGTGTCTGTGATTTGTCCATTGGCAACGAGTGCCTGTAACTGGGAAGGGCTTACCCAATAAGGCTCGATAAACTCATCGTCATCGAGTTGCGTCTCGGTGGATGTGAGCGCTTGGGCAATGTAAAAATACTGCACTTCATCGCAAAACCCGGGCACAGGGTGCGCGATGCCGAGTGGATGCCAGCGAGTTGCCACATAACCGGTCTCTTCTTCTAACTCTCTTTTGGCGGCGTCTCGTGGTGGCTCCTTCGCTTCCAGTGTCCCTGCTGGCGCTTCGATAATCCATTGATTGATAGCCGGACGAAATTGTTTGAGCAGTAGTATATTGCCAGCATCTGACAGGGGTAATACCACGACGGCCCCGGGGTGGCGCACAACGTGATGTGCGTGGTACTGGCCATCAGGTGTGTATGTATGCGCCTCCACCAAGCTGAGCTTTTGCCACTGGTAGCGTATCGTGTCATTCATGTTCGTATGATCCTTTGTTCGTGGTGCCATCAGTATTTTTGGTGCAGTGTTTTTTGCTAAAGTATGATAGCATTCGCCGCCTTAATTGGCGTGTGTACGCCTTTTGCTTTTGATTTACCTTTGGAGTGATACCTTGCAATTTGASGATCTGGGACTCGATAGACGCTTACTGTCGCTTATTGCCCACCGTGGATTTGAACAGCCAACAGACATTCAACGTCAAGCTATTCCCGTTGTAATGGCAGGCAAAGACCTATTGGCCTCTTCAAAAACAGGGTCGGGGAAAACTCTGGCGTTTTTGTTGCCAGCTATGCAGCGTGTGTTGCGTTCTAAACCCCTCAGTCGTCGCGATCCGCGTGTTTTGATCTTGGCGCCGACCCGTGAGCTAGCAAAACAAGTGTATGGTCAGCTGCGTATGCTGACTAGCGGCACTAACCACAAACCGGCTTTGGTGCTCGGTGGCGAGAATTTTAACGAGCAAGCGAAAGTGTTTCGTCAATCGCCAACCTTTGTGGTCGCGACACCGGGTCGATTAGCTGATCATCTTGAACAACGCCACCTGYCTTTGTCGGGGCTGGAAATGCTGATTTTGGATGAAGCGGATCGCATGCTTGACCTAGGCTTTAAAGCACAGCTCGACACGGTTAACCAACATGCTGATCACCGTTTAAGACAGACATTGATGTTTTCTGCCACCTTGGATCATCAGCAAGTGACTGATATCGCAGCCGGGATGCTCAAGTCGCCTAAACGTGTAGCCGTAGGAGAAATTGAAGCGTTACATAGCGATATCGAACAGCACTTTGTGCTGAGTGATCACCTCGACCATAAACACGCGCTGCTTGAGCAACTGGTCAAAGCCAATGCGCATAAGCAAGTCATGATTTTTACTGCGACACGCGCTGATACTGAGCGTTTGGCGGAGCGTTTTTCTCAGGCAGGCTACCAAGCGATTGCACTCAGTGGCGAATTGAATCAGGCCACACGCAGCCGAATCATGAACGAGTTTGAGCGCGGATTTCATGAGGTATTGGTGACCACGGACGTGGCATCGCGTGGTCTGGATTTAATGAATGTGTCTTTGGTGATTAATTTTGACATGCCAAAGCATGCGGAAGAATACATCCATCGAGTAGGGCGTACCGGTCGTGCTGGACAGCAAGGGTTGGCCTACTCATTGGTTGGACCTAAAGATTGGCGTAGTTTTAAAAATATCGAAGGCTTTTTGCAGCAAAAACTCGATTTCACCAAGATTGAAGGCTTTGAAGGGAAGTTCAAAGGCTTTAAAGAGCAAAAAGCGAAAAAATCAAAGCCGTCGGATTCAGTTAAACATAAAAAAAAGCCGGCCAAAGCGCAGAAAAAAGCGCCTAAAAAACGTGATAGAAGCTTTTACACCAATGTACCCGCTGGTGATGCGCCTTTAGTCAAAAAGAAACCTAAGCCAGAATCCTAACCTCGCA
This sequence comes from Salinivibrio sp. ML323, assembly GCF_001995745.1. NCBI lineage: Bacteria > Pseudomonadati > Pseudomonadota > Gammaproteobacteria > Vibrionales > Vibrionaceae > Salinivibrio > Salinivibrio sp. ML323. Next base: position 51,178 of record NZ_MUES01000011.1, read on the forward strand.
GTGATGACAACGCGTTTGTCACTTAGTGTTAATCGTTAACCTGCTCGCTGCGCCATATGCGCAGCGGTATCTGTTCCCTCGCTATCCGGCGATTATTTTCTCTTTAATTGTTAGTCGCAATCGTCAGCGGTAGTGAAAGCTGCGCATTGTCGCACCGCAAAATGTTTAGTGATGAAATTTTATGCGTTCAACTGTCGAGTTGAGCAAAAAACTCACTTTTCTTTGCGTGAGATCGATTCTATGGCTGATTTTACAGTGAGTTATCCGTAGACTACGCCTATCTGTTGGAAAGCGCCTATCCTTTGAACAGTTTGAGTCGCTGAAAACACGTATCGTTTTGTCTATCATTTTTAAACTGGGAAAATTGCTGTGGAAACTGCACTGGTCGTTGCTTTTATCACTGCTGCGGCGTGGATTGTTCGCCGTGAACGTGCTGCACAATAATCTGCTGATTGAGCCCTTTTATACACTCGTTTTAGTCAGCAAAAACGAAAAGCCTTCTCTGTGGAGAAGGCTTTTTTATGTTTATGTGTTCTAATGCCAGGGGTCAGCTGTCGTAATAGTCACCATCTGACACTTCATGAAAATCTTCTACTTGGCTGGCGGCTTGGAAATCAGCAGCAGGCTTGAGTTGACGTCGCCGTAACATCGTTACTTGCTCTTCCAAGCGATGAGCAGTCTCAATGTTGCCTTCTTGATAGGCCTCTTGGATCTTTCTTTCAAATTCATCAATACGTTGAGTCATCACCATCGTTATACCCTCCGACAGTTCCCACGCACAATCACAACAAGCATCGCTGTGGGAGTTGCACCACGCACTAGACGCCCGCCTTTTGATAGCGGTTACGTCCATACCTTAAACTTAGTTTAGTTTGACAATATAACCAGTGAGAGAGGTCACACTGGACGGCAACACAAGGGAGTGAGATAGTTACCGTTTGCTATTAATACAGGTATCTGACAGAAAAAATCAAGCGATTTTGTTCCAAGCCATTGGCACGCCACGTTGCGCCGAGCGACAAGGTTTCAGTGGAGTGAAAGCGCCCGCCAATTTCCACCAAGCTGGTGGTGTCGTCCTGATCAAAGATGATAGAACCGACATAGAGATTGGCTTCAATCGGTGGGGCTACCCAGCCACGTAATCCGGCACCAATCACAGTAGCAAAATCACCGGTATCATGCTTGTCGTCGTCTGGTCGCCGAAACCAAGCGCCTTCCAACTCGCCATAAACATCGACAAACTGGTTAATCGGGGCATGAAACCCCACACCGCCTGAGGTGTACCAGTCTCCTTCAAACTGCGTATCCCCTTTGGCGACAAAGTGTGCGCCTTCCGTAAATGCAAAGCGTCCTAGCCCGCCAATCCCACTCGGGTTTGCAAGGACGTTGACCTGAATATGGTTGTAATCAAAATTGGTCGCATGGACAGCGGGTACGGTCAGGGTTATGGCCAATAGTGCCGCTTGACTGAGGCGTGTGATCACAGCATTTACTCCATTTGCATTTAACATCAGTGTAATAGCTTCAACGCAACCAGTGCAATCACTTCGCCGATCTTGCACCCATATTTAAGTTACGGCGCACATTGTTGTTCGCTTAATCCACGGGTCTGATTGTGTCAACATTTTTGTTGATTTGATGTTTGTGTTTTGCGTAAAAAAATATTTGCACAAAAGAATATGGCAGGTTAGCGTAAGAGTTCAACAAAGAAAACGTGGTAATCAGCTACGTGAACCCGCGACATGCAAACACAGGATTAGCCCATGAGTGTACACACAACGGATGACGTAAGAATTGAGCAAATAAAAGAACTTCTTCCGCCTATTGCTGTATTGGAAAAGTTTCCCGCAACTGACGCGGCGGAAAAGACTGTCTTTGCGGCGCGTCAGGCGATCCATCAGATCCTAAACGACCAAGACGATCGTTTGGTTGTCGTTGTGGGGCCTTGTTCTATTCACGATCCTAATGCGGCACGTGATTATGCCAAAAAACTTAAGCAGCTGCGTGAGACATTGAGTGCCGACCTGGAAGTGGTGATGCGGGTTTATTTTGAAAAGCCGCGCACAACAGTGGGTTGGAAAGGCCTGATTAATGACCCGTATTTAGATAACAGTTTTAAAATCAATGATGGCCTGCGATTAGGACGCCACTTACTGTTAGACATCGCAGATTCTGGTTTGCCAGCAGCGGGTGAATTTCTCGACATGATCACGCCACAGTATATGGCAGATTTAATTAGTTGGGGCGCGATTGGGGCGCGCACGACAGAGTCTCAGGTGCATCGCGAACTCGCTTCTGGGCTATCTTGTCCTGTTGGGTTTAAAAATGGCACAGATGGGAATATCAAGATTGCTACGGATGCGATTCGCTCAGCGAGTTCACCGCACCAGTTTTTATCGGTGACCAAGTATGGGCACTCTGCGATCGTCGCGACTGGAGGTAATGAGGATTGTCATCTGATCTTACGTGGGGGCAAAACACCTAATTATTACGCGGGTGATGTCGATCAGATCTGTGGCGCGTTGGCCGATGCTGGATTACGACAAAAATTGATGATTGATTTGAGCCATGCCAATAGCAGCAAACAATATCAAAAGCAGAAAGAAGTCAGCGAAGATGTGGCGGGGCAAATTGCAGCCGGTAACAAAGCGATCTTTGGGGTGATGATTGAGAGTCATCTCGTCGAAGGTCGCCAAGATTTAACCGACGGTCAGTCACTAACCTATGGCCAAAGCATTACGGACGGGTGTATTGGTTGGGAAGATACCGAGCGCGTCCTCCATCAGTTGGCCGCCTCTGTGCGAGCACGCCGCGAAAAGGCCACGCCACTCAGTGAATCCGCTTAATCTACAAAAAGCCCCCAACGCTTGGGGGCGAATCATAGCGGTCAGTGCGTGTCACTGGCCCTATTTATTTTTGGAAAATGGCTTGAAACTCGCGTTTTAATCCTGGCTTTAAGCGTGCTTGTTTCAGTTGCTTCGATAAATCTTTAACACAAGAGCTGAGCACATCATCAAGAATTTGCGCTTTGTAGTTATCACGCTCTTCGTCAGACATATCACTTAAATCCACTTTTTCCAGCTCGCTTAGTGCATCGATACCGGCATAGCTTTGGCTTATGGCGACGAGTGCATGAAACTGATCATAGTTGTCGAGAATGTTTTGCGCACTGGCAGGCAGTTTTTCCCACGCCTCTTTGACACTGGCACTGGACGCGTCATGGACAGAAGCGATCATCGCGTACATGGCTTCAGGGGCTTGCTCGTATCGGATCACGCATTGTAGCTCAGGAGAAAAGCTATCAAAGCTGACCGTTGGTTGGTTAGCGTCGGGCATTCACAGGCTTCCTTACGACTGTTTTGAGGAGGATGGATGTGTTTTTTTGTCGTTGCTTGTTTTATCGTGTGATCTTGCTTGCTCCGCCAATGGCACCACGGTGTCTGTTGAGAGGGTGGCACGGTTCTCACCAGCAAGCAGTCCCCCTTTTTCAATGGTCAATTGCTCGGTGTTCAGGACGCCTTTCATCTTGCCTTGAGAGAGAATATCGATAGCGTCTGCATCGCACTGTCCCTCGACCAAGCCGTTGATGGTGATATGCTTCGCGTTGATGGTACCGCGAAAGTGGCCAGACGCTGAGATAACAACGGCGTTAGCCTGGGTGATATTCCCTTCCCCAAACCCATCAATTTGAATATCCCCTTCAAGATCAATATCACCGACCACTTTACAGTTTCTGGCGACGATCGATAAGCCATGACTCGGGGTAGACTTTGAACTAAACAGACCCATGTCGTGCACTCCACATACATCATTTTGGTCAAGTATATCATTAGCTGTGCGCCGATGGTGGCGCTCTGGTGCACAACCCGATGACTAAGGTGTGATCCCGCTACCAGTATTGGTGATCGTCGCCTTGGATGGATTATTGCGCGGTTATCGGCGCAGTGATTGCTTGCGTGACATTCAGTTGATATAACTCGATGAAACCGACTATATGGGACCATCGTTATGTCAACGACACTCTCACCGTATCAGCAACGTGTCATTGGTTGTTTGCTTGAAAAAGAAGTGACCACTCCAGAACAGTATCCGCTCACACTCAATGCGCTGACCACTGCCGTGAATCAAAAAAGCAATCGTGAGCCTGTCTATGAGATGGCCGATTCAGAGGTATTAGACATCGTGGAGAGCTTGATTGAGAGGCGTCTGGTGAGTCTGCAAGAGGGCAGTGGTGGTCGTGTCTCCAAGTATCAACATCGTTTCTGTAATACACAATTTGGCGATCTCACTCTCAGCGAGCCACAAAAAGCGATCCTGTGTGTCATGTTATTGCGAGGCGCTCAGACGCCCGGGGAGTTGAGAACCCGTACACAGCGCCTCTATGCTTTTAATCGTGTCGAAGATGTTGAGCGCACACTGGCTGACATGATTGCGTCAAACTGGATAAAAAAATTGCCGCGTGAGGCTGGGAAGCGCGAGTCGCGTTATCAACATTTATTTACTGACGGTGTGGATACGCCGAGTCACTCAGTACCGCAGGAGGAGTCAGAACCGACCACTGATGCATCTTTGGTGACGCGAGTGAGTGCGTTAGAGCAAGAAGTGGCGGAGCTACGTCAGATGTTAGAGGCTGTTTTGGAGCGATAACACCAATGAATACGCCTTGGTTTGTGTATTTGATTCGAACTCGGCATGGGCATCTATATTGTGGTGTAACCACCGATGTGTCTCGGCGTTTAATCCAGCATAGTCACGGCAAAGGGGCTCGCTCGCTCAGAGGAAAGGGCCCGCTGACATTGGCATGGCGCTCCCCACCAATGGAAAAACAGGCCGCCATGCGCCAAGAATGGCAAATAAAGCAATGGCCTAAACAGCGTAAAGAAGCACTTTGCGTAACCTATCTATCTGTTAGTCATGAGTCGTGATCACATCAGTTGAATAATCGAGTGACTGAGTGCGACTGAGTGAGTAAAGCCGTCAGTTGATTGATATTCATTGAGGGGTAATAGAGGTGTCCTTGCGCGTAGCGACAGCCCAGATCAAGCAAAAAGTCACGCTGATCTTCGCGTTCCACTCCTTCCGCAACCACTTTTAATTTCAGCAATTGCGCCATCTTAATGACGGCTTGGCAAATCACGATATCGTCTTTGCAATGAGGCAGATCGGTGACAAAACTGCGATCGATTTTGACGGTGTCCACCGGGAAATGCTTAAGGTAGGCGAGGGAGGAGTACCCCGTGCCAAAATCGTCAATTGCTAAGGAAACGCCTGCTGCCGCGAGCGTGTGTAAGGTATGTTGGTTTTGGCTGAGGTTTTCAATGAAAACTTGTTCTGTCAGCTCAATTTGCACTCGCTCGGGTGGGACTTGATGGCGTTCGATGGCATGGAGAATAGTATCGGCGAGGAAGCTGTCTTGGAATTCATGCCCAGAGATATTTATCGCGATAAATGGAGGGGCGCAGTGCTGCGCCAGCAAGGTTGCATAGGTTTCTAGCGCCTCATTAACCACCCAAGTGCCTAACTGCCGCATAAGCCCGGTGTCTTCTGCGGTACGAACGATGGTATCAGGAGAAATTACCGCGCCCTCTGTATCTTGCCAACGTACCAAGGCTTCAATGCCGGCAATACTGTGATCGTTTAAATCGATTTGCGGCTGAAAATGTAAGCTCAACTCGTTACCTTGAATCGCTTTGCGGATGGCGTACTCGGTATCTTTTTTCTGATGCAGATGGTCTCGCATGGCCATTTGGAACACCACGACTCTGTGATGAGAGAGTTGACGAGCGCGATGGGCTGCGGTGTCTGCGTGACGTAACAGTTCTTGAGCCGGCATGGACGCATCGTAACGGTAACTAATGCCGACGGCACAGGTGACAATAATCTCCTCTGCGTGATGGAAGAAAGGTTGCTCAATGGTTTTGCGGATCTGTTTCGCGTAGATCTCCGCTTTCAGCGGTGAAAGCTCGTTGCCGGCAATCGCGAATTGGTCATCGCTGATTTTGGCAATGTAGTCATCGGTTTGCCTGACGCGCTTTAGACGCTGTGCTAATTCAATTAAAAGCTGATCATGCACCGCTTGTCCATATAAATCATTGATCTCTTTTATGTTATCAATATCTACGCAGATTAGCGCGAGATCGTGTGGGTAAGTGCTGGATTCATGTACTCGCTGCTGAATATAGCGAGTGAGGGCATGACGATTGGGGAGATACGTCAAGGCGTCGTGGTTTGCGATAAAATGTAGTTGCTGCTCGACGTCTTTGCGTTGCTCAATTTCATTTTTTAAATAATCAATCGTGGTCTGTGCCGCCCGGCGAGACATCAAATTCACCTCAGCCAAATACAAGGTGATGCCCAATAAAAGCGCCACAAGCATGCCGGCGATGTAAATCATGATGGGTAATGAAATAAACTGACTGGCGCCTGGCGCTTGCCAAAGCGTGAGCTGCATCGCCGATTGCGTGCTCGTCAATCTCAAAGGTGCCGAACCAACCGCGGCAAACGGGGAGATAGTGTCACCGCGCAACACGGTGTCGTTTGCCCAACGGGTGATGGTGAGGTGTTGATCTTGGTTAAGATAGTCGGACGCAACCTGGTTAATAAGCGCGTCAAGATTAACGACTGCGCCAAGATAGTAACTTGGCGCGGCGCGGCTATGACTGTAAATCGGATAAGCAATTCGCCATTGGGTAAGATCGGGCTGGTCTGTCTTAAGCTGGCCCTCTGGTTCACCCACTACGTCAAATGAAAAACGCGGTTGATCCTGGCTGGTATCCGCGTGTGTTTGCCAACTTATTACTCGTCGGCTGTCCGCCCAAAATAATGATGAAATATAGGCACTGTCTTGTTGGGTTTGTTGCACTAAGGCTTGCCATGTCGAGAAGGTCGAGGGCACATCTAACTCGATATTGCTGGCTAATGAACTTAGCCGCGTGAGTTGCGTATCAATGTCATGTTCGACGGCACGAGACAAAGCTTGAACTTCCACATTGAGAAGTTTTTCAATCCGTTGTGCTTGTTGTGATTGGGCAGCCTGATACAACAAAAACGTCGCAACGAGCACAGCAAAACAGACGAGCGCGATGAAAATCATCGCACGTCCACGGGGTTGTGCCGACCGTCTAGCGAGTGTGATCGGGTCCTCGTTGTGACCGTTGAATGTCGATAAAGGCATAGGGCGTGCGCGTAAGACTTCAGGTTATAACCAGATTTTGCCAGTGTAGTTCGAAGAATGGGTGATTGCGCGTATCAATACTGAGACATTGCCCGGTAGCGTGGCGCCGACAGAATGGGCTGATTAATCCAGCCACTGACCTAAACGCGACCGAATATGAAATTGTACAAAAAATTTTTTTTGTACAATTTTGATCCATCCTCTACTCTTAGTTGTACAACATCTTATAAATGTACAACTCCGTAGCCAATACGGCGCGGCTAGTGTAGAGGTCAGTTATGTCATTCCCCGTCGGTGTTAGCGCCTGTGTTATTGGCGAAAAAGTACGATTCGACAGTGGTCATAAGCGGAGTCCCTTTGTCAGCAAAGAGTTGGCACCCTATGTAGACTTTGTGCCAGTATGCCCTGAAGTCGGGATCGGACTCCCTGTACCGCGCCCCGCTATTCGGTTAGTCGACAAAGGCGATTTGTCAGTGAGGCTGGTGGAAACCAAAGATCAGCAAAAAGATTACACCGAAAAAATGACGGCGTTCAGTGAGCAAAAAGCGGAGGAGCTCGCTCATCAATCACTGCGTGGCTACATTGTTTGTGCTAAGTCACCGACTTGTGGCATGGAGCGGGTGAAAGTCTACCGCGAGAATGGTTACGCCTCCGATATTTCCGGGGTAGGGCTTTACACTCAGGCACTGATGGCGCGTATGCCATGGCTACCCGTTGAAGAAGACGGCCGGCTTAACGATCCTATCCTCAAAGAGAACTTTGTTTTTCGGCTATTTGCGCTTGATGATCTTTACCAGAGTGTCGAGCAAGGGGTGACCAAGAAAGCCCTTGTCGATTTCCACTCACGCTATAAGTTGGTGCTGATGGCGCACTCACCTGAAAAGTACCGTGAGCTTGGGCGATTTATGGCCAACATCGGCCATTATGACCTTGATCGTTTTTTTGAACAGTACCGCACCGCGTTTATGCAAGCTATCGCCATTCGTGCGACGCGTAAAAAACACACCAACGTGCTGATGCACCTGCAAGGCTATTTTAAAAACAACCTTGATAAAAGCCAGAAAGCTGAGTTAGCGAACCTTATTCATGCGTATCGTCAGGGCACCATGCCTTTACTGGCGCCGCTGACGTTGATTTCGCATCACCTCCATAATCACCCTGATGCGTACTTAGCTAACCAAGCCTATCTCAAGCCTTATCCTGATGCGCTGAGGCTTCGCTATGGCCTTTAACACGACTCACGCTCTGACCATCAGTCAGGTCGCGGATCAAACCGGGGTTAACCCTGTCACGCTGCGTGCTTGGCAGCGACGTTATGGATTGCTTGCGCCTGAGCGAACGGCCAAGGGACATCGGCTTTATAGCCAAGAAGATGTAGAGACTATCGCTCATATTCTTCAATGGTTAGATAAAGGCGTACCGATCAGCAAGGTCAAGCCACTTCTGGCTCACATTCCCGTGTCGGCAGACACGGGCGATGACAGCGTGGCACGTGAACTGATTGACTGTATTCACACATTCTCGGTTAAACGGCTAGGGAACGTTCTGGACACGCTTTTAAAAGAGTATCCCTTCTATTGGTTAGTCGAGCATGCCTTTACCCCAGTCGACCAATGGTTAGGTGACGACGAGGAAGCGGTACGTTTGTTACAGCGCGACCTGTGGCAAAGCGCCGTGATCGATCGATGCCGAACAGCGCTGGCGGCGAATGCAAAACGGCATGCACCATTTCGATGCTGGCTTGTCTCCTTAACCGTGACCAGTGAATACCAACGTGTGCTGATGGCTATGGCACTCAACGAGAAGGGTTACAGCGTCACTATTCTGTCAAGCCCGCATCAACAATTGAATATGTTGGTTGAGGTGATGCGGGAGCAGGGGGCGAGAACATTGGCCTTGATGGCAAATCGTCGGCTCGATCGTGCCCAACTCAATCAGGTACGCCATTGCCTGGCTCAAGATGATATTGAGGTGGTGAGCCAAGCTTTTATCTGCTCCGTACACGGTGACGAGTTGGCAGAACTTAAGGAGAACAAAACGTTATGCATCTAGTCTGGTTTCGGCGCGATTTACGCGGGCTGGATAATCGTGCGTTGAGCGCAGCCAGCGACGCGTCCGAGCCCGTGGTGGGGATTTTTATTGAGACACCGGAACAGTGGGCATCGCACCACCTTTCGCCCAAGCAAGCGGGCCTTATTAAGGCGCGGCTAGACGCGTTACGTGAGGAGCTTAGCGCGAAAAATATTCCTTTAGTGGTGGAGCGCGCGGCTGACTTTCCTCAATCGGCAGAAAAAGTGGCCGACTATGCGCACCGCATTGGCGCAACAGCGGTGTTTGCCAACAAGGAGTACGAGCTTAATGAAAGCAAGCGTGATGAACAGGTGTGTGCGGCGTTGGCGGACAAAGGCATCGCATGGTATGCCTATGATGACCGCAATTTATTCGCCCCGGGTACCATAAAATCAGGAAAAGGTGAACCGTATAAGGTGTTTACTCCCTTCAAAAAAGCCTGCTTACGAGCCCTAGACGGCATGGATGTTTCACCGTGCCAAAAACCATCCAAGCGCGAGACAAACTCAGCCGTTGACGCGATCTTTTCACAGCTTCAACCGATTCATTTTGATTATCCGATGGAGGATGTCTCGGACTGGGCGTCCGATGAGAAAGGGATCCTCGCGCACATGCGTCGTTACTGCCGCGAGCAAGTGGCGGATTATAAACGACAGCGTGACTTTCCGGCGGTGGATGCCACCAGTCAGCTTTCTCCTTATTTGGCCATTGGCGCATTATCCCCGCGTCAATGCTTGGCGCGTTTACAAGAAGAGCAAGCCGATTGGCGCGAGCCCGATACAGGGGCTGCCACCTGGCTGTCGGAGCTTATTTGGCGTGATTTTTATCAGGAAGTGAGCGCACAAAACCCAGCAATCAGCAAAAAGTACAGCTTTTTAGCCTGGGGCGAATCCGTGGTATGGGATAACGACCCGACATTGTTTGAGGCTTGGAAGACGGGAAAAACGGGCTTCCCCATTGTGGATGCGGCCATGCACCAGCTTAATCAAACGGGTTGGATGCATAACCGATTGAGAATGATTGTGGCGAGCTTTTTGACCAAAGATCTGCTTATCGATTGGCGCTGGGGAGAAGATTACTTCATGTCCAAACTGATTGATGGCGATTTTGCCTCGAACAACGGGGGCTGGCAATGGTCTGCGTCGGTGGGGACCGATGCTCAACCTTACTTTCGGATCTTTAATCCGACCACACAGGGAGAGCGATTTGATAGCGATGGGCGCTTTATTCGTCGCTGGTTACCGGCGCTTAAAGAGGTGCCAGGCAAGCATATTCACAACCCCTGGCAGTGGGCGGATAAGTATGCCCAGTCCCTTGATTATCCGCGTCCGGTGTTGGATCACGCCACTCAGCGTAAAAAGGCGCTAGCCATATTTGAAGCGGCGAAGGATCRGCCTCAGGAGCAAACACCATGACTCGCTCGCCAACCCATGTCGGTGTGTCGCAATTTGTGACGACCTATCAAGCGCTCAATAAAGATAACTTGTCATCACTGGCGACGATTTATCACCCCCAGATTGTGTTTGTCGACCCGGCGCACGAGATAACTGGCTTAGAGGCGTTTATCCAGTATTTTTCGCTGCTGTACGAAAACGTGACTGATTGTCAATTTCATATACACACGACCGCGGTAGACGGAGATGATGCCTTTGTGACCTGGACCATGATGTTATCGCACCCCAAGCTGGATGGGGGAAAAACGCGACAAGTCCAGGGCTGTTCTCACTTATGTTTTTGTGACGGCAAAATTATTCGGCATCGTGATTACTTCGACTTAGGTGAAATGCTGTACGAAGCGCTGCCTGTGATAGGTCGCCTGCTCAAACATATCAAAACGAGGCTAGGACAATGAAACACGTATTGATCACCGGCGCGACGTCGGGAATTGGTGAGCAATTGGCAAGAGACTATGCACGTCAAGGCTGGCATGTAACAGCTTGTGGACGGAACCAAGACAAGCTCAACACCATGGCTCGCGATCACGCATCACTAGACGCATTGGCGTTTGATGCTACGGATAGCGAACAAACGCATCAAGCGCTGGGTAACCTAAGCGTCTTTCCTGATTTAATTATTTTAAATGCCGGGACGTGTGAATATATCGACCATGGCAAAGTCGATGTGGCACTGTTTAAGCGTGTGTTTGAGATCAATGTCTTCGGTGTTCTCCATTGTATTGAAGCGCTACAGGCTCGGTTCACTCACAGCACGCATCTTGCCATTGTCGGCTCCTCGGCCAGTTATATGCCGCTGCCACGTGCGGAAGCATACGGCGGATCAAAGGCGGCGATTAGCTACATTGCCAACACCTTATCGGTCGATTTGGCACAGCAAGGGGTGACGCTGTCACTTATCTCGCCGGGATTTGTAAAGACGCCACTGACAGACCAAAACGACTTTGCGATGCCGATGCGCATCACGGTGGAGCAAGCCTCTGAAGCCATTCAAAAAGGATTGGCAAAAGGAAAAACGGAAATACATTTTCCGCGGAAATTTACCTTTATTCTCAAGTTTCTCGCGCTACTGCCCATGTCCTGGCAGCGAGCCCTCGCACGACGTATGACAAGGAACTAAAGCATGAAAATTGCCATCATCGGCTCAGGCATTGCCGGTTTAACCTGTGCTCACTATCTCAATAAACAGCATGATATCACCTTGTTTGAAGCGAATGATTATTTGGGGGGCCACACGGCGACAGTCGATGTCGAGGTCGCCAGTGGACAGTACGCGATTGATACCGGCTTTATCGTTTTTAACGATCGCACCTACCCGAACTATGAACGTTTACTCAATGAAATTGGTGTGGATCGCCAACCTTCTCAGATGAGCTTTAGTGTCCGCAATGATGCGAATGGACTGGAGTATAACGGGCACAGCCTTTCCTCGTTATTTGCGCAGAAGCGTAATGTTATCAATGTGCGTTTCTACCGCTTTTTGGCCGAGATTATGCGATTTAATCGCCTTGCGCGCGACGCACATGCCACGGGTGAGGCTGAGCGGCAAGGCGCACTCAACACCTTGGGTGATTTTCTCAATCAACATGGGTTCAGCGATTATTTTTGTCAAAACTATATTCTCCCCATGGGCGCGGCGATTTGGTCATCCACTTTGTCGGATATGCGTGGTTTCCCCTTGGCGTTCTTTCTACGTTTTTTCCAAAACCATGGCTTATTGGATATCGCGAATCGGCCGCAATGGTATGTGATCCCCGGTGGCTCTCGTGAGTATGTTAAAAAGCTCACGCCTGCCTTTGAGGATAAGATCCACCTGAATTCACCGGTGACACAGGTTCGCCGTACCCCTGATGCGGTATGGGTGACTACAGAGGCCGGTGAACAAGCGTTTGAACAGGTGATTTTTGCCTGTCACAGTGACCAAGCCTTGGCCATGCTGTCCGATCCTAGTGAAGCGGAGCAACAGGTGCTCGGGGCGATTCCCTATCAAGACAATGAGGTTGTGCTTCATACCGATACATCGCTGTTGCCCAAGCGTCAAGGCGCCTGGGCGAGTTGGAACTATCATTTGCCCTTGTCAGATAAAACAGACACAGATCCGGCGGCTTTGACCTACAATATGAATATATTGCAGTCAATTCAGGCGCCTGAGACATTCTGCGTGACGCTAAATCAAACCGACAGGATTGAGCCGAGTAAAATTCTCAAGCAATTTGTCTATGCTCACCCCGTATTTAATACCGACAGTGTTGCCGCACAGCAACAGCGCCATCGAGTGAATGGCCAGCAACGTAGCTGGTTCTGTGGCGCCTACTGGTATAACGGCTTTCACGAGGATGGTGTGCGGAGTGCGCTTGATGTGGTGGAGGGGATCAATTCGTGAGTGAGTCGGTTTCAGCACTAAATAGCGGTTTGTATGTCGGACACGTGCGGCATCGGCGTTTTAGCCCAATAAAACACACGTTCAATTACCCGGTGTTTATGCCTGTGATTGATCTGGATGAGCTTAGTTTGCTGGCATCGCAGGTCAAAGGGTTTCGCTTGGGCAAGTGGGGGGTAGCCGCCTTTGATCACCGCGATTATTTGAATGGACAAGCGGATACCAAAGCAGCATGCATCGATAAGATTCAAGAACTGACAGGCGAGCGCATTGAGGGGAAAGTGTATGCGTTGTGCCAGCTACGTTATTTGGGCGTGTATTTTAGTCCGGCCAACTTTTATTACCTCTATGACCAAGCGCATAACTGGCGTTATTTATTAGCCGAGGTAAGTAATACCCCGTGGGGAGAGCGGCATTATTATGCCGTGCCTGCGGGTCAACGGTATGAACATGACAAAGCGTTTCATGTCTCTCCGTTTAATCCTATTAAGCAGCGTTATCACTGGCGTCTGCGCCCCTTAGGTAAGCGGGTTCACTTGCACCTCGAGGCTCACCGACAACAGAAAGAATTCGACGCCACACTGGGACTGCAGCGACGTCCGTTTACATCAAAAACACTGAATAAGTTATTGATCCGGACGCCGATGGAAACAGTAAAAGTTGTCATTGGTATTTATTGGCAAGCGCTCAAACTATGGATAAAGGGCGCACCGTTTTATCCGCACCCGAGTGCGAAGAAGGAGTAATTATGTCTGCAACGGACGTCCCTCAGAGTCAACGCACGCTGACACGTAAAGAGCACTACGCCAAGCAGTTGGTTTACACCTTGCTAGCACACGTTGATGAGGCGTGTATTTCTCTGGTCGATGAGCAGGGCCAGACCTTACAGTGTGGTGATCCTCAGGCACAATTACATGCATCCGTCCTGGTACACGACCCACGCTTTTACACCCGGATTTTAACCGGCGGCAGCATTGCGGCGGCCGAGGCATACATCGATGGTTGGTGGGAATCGCCAAACTTAACTGACGTCATTCGCGTATTTGCTCGCAACCTTCCTGCTATCGACAAAATTGAAAAGCACACTGGCTGGTTGGTGGGGTTGGGTAACAAGCTTGCTCACTGGCGCAATCGCAATGAAAAAGAGACCGCGCGCCGCAACATCGCAGCACATTATGACCTCGGCAACGACTTGTACCGCCATTTTCTTGATGAGCAAATGCTGTATTCCAGTGCTATTTACACAGACAAAGAAATGACGCTGGAACAAGCCCAAGTTGAGAAGATGGACCGACTCTGCCGACAACTTGCGCTGACTGCAAATGATCATTTGCTCGAGATTGGCACCGGCTGGGGAGGCATGGCGATCTACGCGGCTAAACATTACGGCTGCCGCGTGACTACCACCACTATTTCACAAGAGCAATATGCGTGGGCGAAAGCCTGTGTCGAGCGAGAAGGGCTGGAAGATAAGATCACGCTGCTACAACAAGACTACCGCGATCTGACTGGTGAATACGACAAACTGGTCTCGATTGAAATGATTGAAGCGGTGGGGAAAGAGTACTTGGACACTTTTGTGCGTCAATGTCAGGCCTTGCTTAAGCCTGATGGTTTGATGGCTATCCAAGCGATCACCATTGCTGATCAGCGTTACGAACATTACAGCCGTAACGTCGACTTTATCCAAAAGCATATTTTCCCCGGAGGATTCTTACCTTCAGTGAGTGTGTTGTTGTCTCACCTCACCGCTCAAACTGATTTTGTGATCAGAGACTTAAAAGACATCGGCTTGGATTACGCACAAACCTTGGCGGATTGGCACACACGCTTCAATCAGCAGACAGACGCACTGCGCGACTACGGCTATGACGATCGGTTTGCGCGTTTGTGGCGCTATTACTTTTGTTATTGTGAGGGCGGTTTTAAGGAGCGCACGATCAGTGCGGTACAGCTACTCCTAAGTCGCCCCGCTTGGCGAGAGGCATAATTCGTGCGCTTTGTCGTTATTTCTTTATTGTTCAATGTTTACTGGTTTTCGGCGGCGCTCGGTCCGCCGAGCTTTCAGTGGTTGATGGTCGCGATGTTGCTGGGCGCGATCCTTTATGACCGCAGCGTGATGTGGGCAATGGCCGTACTCACGCCTGTTGGGTTGATCGGTGATAGCCTATTACTTCACACACAGTGGTTAGCGGTTGATACTGAGTACGTTGTGATGCCGCTGTGGCTACTATTACTGTGGCTAGGATTTTGCAGTTTTGTCTGGTTAATGCGTGACCTGATCCTTGCACGTGCATTTTGGTTTATGACGGCGCTGGGCAGTTTGGGTGGCGCGAGCAGTTACTGGGCAGGAGAGCGTTTAGGGGTTTTAAGCTTCCCACAGTCACTATGGGCCACTGGCGCGGTACTGATAGGGGTCTGGTTAGTCTACAGCATCTTCCTGATTAACCTGATGCAATGGCTGCAACATCAGTTGCGTGCCCGTTCTACCGCGACAAGGAGAGAGCCATGAATAGGCGGGTCAAACACCTTATATTAATGCTTGTGCTCGCAATGCCTAGCTATGCGGTCGAGACCACGACGTCGTCAATGAAATGGCAAAGCTGGCCACAAGTTGGCGAAGCGACGTTAACTTGGGGCTGGTGGACCATCTATCAGTCATCACTGCGCTCACCGACCGGGCGTTATCAAGCGCAAGCACCCCACGCGCTAGTGATTACCTACGCGCGCGACATCAGTGATCAACGACTGATGAAAGCAACCAAGGATCAGTGGGAGCACTTGGGCTTTACGGAAACACAACGAGCGCGTTGGGAAAAAGCGCTAGACAAAGCGTGGGGGGATATTGAAGAAGGCGATCGTTTGGCATTCGTGCGCCACGCACAAAAAGGGATATTTTACGCCCAGCCAAAAGGAGAAAGCTGGCAAACGACATTGACCGTGGATGACACCGAGCTGGCGGATGCATTTCTCGCGATCTGGTTATCGGAAGACACGGATTATCCAGATCATCGTCGAGCATTATTAGGAGAAACGCCATGAGAAAAATGACGCAGACGATAGGCAAGATTCTAACGGTATTGGTGAGTGCCATGCTGGTGGTGGCGTGCTCTGCCGATATTGATGATTACCAAGGTCAAAAGCCGGACTTTAACTTGTTTGAATACTTTGAAGGACAAACAAAAGCCTGGGGTATGGTGCAAGATTTTACCGGTGAGCAAACCCGACGCTTCGTTGTTGATATCGAAGGTGTGGTAGAGGGAGACACACTGACACTGGATGAATCCTTTGTGTATGCCGATGGCGAAACGCAAACCCGAGTTTGGACGATTAAACGTCACCCTGACGGGACTTATACAGGGACGGCTGGCGACATCGTCGGGACGGCAAAAGGGGTGGTGGCGGGCAATGCGCTTAATTGGCGGTACGACTTAGTAGTGCCAGTTGGCGACAGCGAATACCAACTCCACTTTGACGATTGGATGTTTCGCCAAGACCAAGATCGCCTCTTTAACGTCACTTCGATGCGTAAATGGGGCATAGAAGTCGGCAAAGTCACGCTTTTCTTTGAGCGGGTGGAGCCATAGTGCGCGAACAGAACGCGTTAGGGGCGTTAACCAACCCCCCTAGCCAGACCGATTGCGCGTTGGATAACCCAGCGCAACAGCTTGGGGATCGGGGCGTTTAACTCGTTCTCGGTATAAGCGATAATGGCCAGCGCGGCGTCGGGCTTGGCATAGCGTTTTAAGGCTTTGGCGATAATGCGTTTGTCGTTCATATGAGGCTGCTGTCCCGTGACGCCGGCCATATCGCGAAACAAAGGCTCATAGCCGTTATTATATAGGTAGTGTTCAATGTCGCGGTCAGGCAGCACGGTTAAACGCGCGCCCTCTGGTTGATGCTCTATTTGCCCGCGCGCCGTCGCGGCGTACTTTTTACCAGCCATATCGCCATCTGCTACTAAATGCCATTCAATGCCCAAGGCCTTGGCGGCCTTGATCAACGGCCGCAAACCGCTTTGGGCAAACTCGATAAGGTGTACCCCTTCTGCCGCTAAGTCATAACCTTGCAATCGCGCCAGCTCGTTAAACAGCCAAATTTCTGTTTCACCCTCGACCAATAGCCAACAGCGTGCAAACAGTGCACTGGGTCGGTGAAAACGAACATGGAAGGTGACGCGGCGACGCTCGTCTTGGCTGAGAAGGTGAGACGGTACTTGGTGGCTATGGGTTTCGGTGGGGTGTCGCACCAGACGGCGAATATGGTCTAGTTGTACACCCGCGAGCAAATCACCACTATTGGTAGTAAGAAGCTTTTGCATCGGCATCAACTGAATCAAGCGCCACGCTTGGTTCAGTAAGGTTGGATGAAGTCGCCCCTCTGGATCTTCAAATAGCATCACTGGCCGCGCATTGCGTTTGAGCTGTTTAGGCCCGCGTGCTCGGACAAACGCACTTAATAGGCCCATGAGCACGAGCCGGCTTTGATTAGAGGTGTTTGCGGCCACCGCTTCGAGCGGGTGCATTTGGTTATGCGTGATGGCCAATGCGCCTGGGGCATGAATGGGATAAGGATCGCGGTCATGCTCGTAGGCGGCAAAATAGTGATCGAGCAATTGACGCATGGCATGCAGGCCGCTCTTTATCTCGCCTTTATTCACATGGCCAGGCATCATCAACAGGCGGCGATAAGTGTTGTCTAACCGCTGCTCAAGACGGGTGTTATCTTTGGTGACCGCTTGTCCTGGTACGCGCATGCGCCTTGCATCACGCACACGAACGACAGGATGGATTTGCATCAGGTGGCTGGCGAGTGCGTCACTGTTTTCGTGCTCAATCATATCGCCTTGTGAGGATAAAAACGCTCTTCGTACTGAGACCTTGCTTTCTTGGATGGTGGCGCTCAAGCAATAATCAAGGGTTCGGCAACCCGCGTTGGTTCCATTCCAAACGGGTTTAAAACGACGATAGCGACGCGCTTTATGCTCACCGGGAAAGCTCTCTTGCCAACGGAGAATGATTTGAAACTGTTGTTCAGGCAAGACCCCCAGAACATGGTCGACATGAAAGTCCGAGCGTTTGAATTGAGGTTTATCGCCACTGGGGTGGAGGGCAATTTCTAACGCATCGAGTAGAGAAGATTTCCCCCATGCATTTTCACCGATTAAAACGGTCAGTTCATCTACTTGCAGTGACAGGCGGTTGATACCACGAAAGCCTGCTATTTCAATTCGGTCTAGTCTCATTGTCACCTCTGTTTTACAGTATGACACCTTCTTGAAAAAGAAAACCCAGTCCTTTGTGGTTTTGTGCTATATGCCTGATTTATTGCACTTAACCAAGTGGGGACTCGGGCATATTTACAATAGGGTGGTGAGCGAAACCCTGATATAGTGTTTAGAGTTAATAACGCAGCCCGATTGGGCGATCATCAAGAGACAGTCATGCTATCGTTTGAAGCCCTACAAGTGCTGGATGCCATTGAGAGAAAAGGAAGTTTTGCTGCCGCCGCTGAATCATTGAATCGTGCGCCGTCATCATTAAGCTACCAGGTTCAAAAACTCGAAGACGAGCTGGGTTTGGTGATTTTTGATCGCTCCGGACATCGCGCCACATTTACCGATGCGGGGTATTTATTGGTTGAACGTGGGCGGATGTTATTGAATGCCGCCGATGAGATGGTCGCCGATGCGGCCTCCTTGGCACACGGATGGGAGTTGGAGATTTGCCTGGCCTATGATGGGCTGTTTAAAAGCCACTTCTTCTTTCCTCTGATCGAGCGCTTGGCGAAGAAAAGCAATACGCGCCTTAAGTTGACCGAGCAAATCTTGGCAGGATGCTGGGAAGCGCTGGCCCAAGACCGCGCTGATGTGTTGGTAGCACCCATTCCCGACACGGTGCCGCAGGGCATAAAGGTGCAGCCTTTGGGCGAGATGAGCGCCTATTGGGTAGCCGCGCCCGACCATCCCATTCACAAAGAGGCGCGTCCCGTTGAGCCTGATGTGCGTGCCAAATATCGCGGGGTGGCGGTGGCGGATACTGCGCGTGGTATGCAACCTAAAACCTTTAATGTGTTAGAAGACCAGCCGCGGCTCACCGTCAGTTCAATGCACGATAAATACGCGGCGATCTTAAACGGACAAGGGATCGGGACGCTGCCTTGGTTTTGGATACAAGATGATCTCAATGCGGGCCGTTTAAAACGCTTGAAAGGCGGAGAGCCATTTGAGCTAACGCTTGGGGTGGCCTGGAAACGTAATCGGATGGGTAATGCTAAATCATGGTTAGTACGCCAGCTTCCCAAGCTCTTAGCGCCCTACCTGCAAGCAGGGGATATTCCCATTGGTCACACGTAGGTAAAACAGCGTTTCGCTTGCTCGTTTTTAGCCGCGCTCGTCCGGCCGATGCATGCAGCCCAAGTCCGTTTAGACGTTTTTAGTCGTTAACTGGCGGATGCGGGTGCAAAGACAGTTGCATATCGACAATGCCATCTTCCATTTGCACATCAATACTAAAACCACATTTTTGTGCCAAGGTTATCATCCCTCGGTTATTGGGCATCGTCATCCCGGTGATCCGCGATAATCCCGCTTGGCGACCGTAATCGATGATGGCTTGCATAAGCACGCGACCTAAACCTATCCCTTTCAGATCGGAACGCACGAGCACGGCAAACTCAGCGTCGGTGTTTTGTGGATCTGCCAGCAAGCGTGCTACCCCCCAAATCTCTTCTTCGCCAGACGCAAGATGGTAAGTAGCCACGAGTGCCATTTCACGGTCATAATCAATTTGGGTCAGGTTTGCCAGCGCTTCATGGTTGAGTTCGCCGACGTCGGAAAAAAAGCGACGATACAAATCTTCTTCAGAGACTTTTTCTACGAAGGCTTTATGCGTCGGTTCATCCTCGGGAAGAATAGGACGAAGCAGAATGGTCTGCCCATTTTTGAGCTGGATAGACTGCTCAAGCTCTTTCGGGTAGGGGCGTATCGCTAACCGCTTTTGTTGACTGCCTGCGTAATCACGCAACCGTAGGGAGGCATCGAGAATAGTCAGCTCATTGCCAGACACCAATAAAGGGTGAATATCGAGTTCATCAATCTCTGGGCAATCAATGATCATCTGTGACAGGGTCACTAAAAAACGGCATAAGCGGGGAATATCAATAGAGATCGGAAAACCACGTTGTTTGATTTTGCCGCTCTTTATCGCGCCAATGACCAGGTAACGTGCCAATGCCATGTTCAATGGTGGGATCGCAACCGCAGCATCCTTGGTCACATCCCAATCCGAGCCCCCTTCACCCAGCAGAATGATAGTGCCGAACACGGGATCATTGCTGATGGTCACCCGCAATTCTTGCGCGCCAGCGCGATGAGCCATGGATTGGACTAACAGGCCTTCAATACGCGCGTCTGGAAAGGTAACCGTGACACGATCCACAATGGCTTGGGCGGCATTCGCGACTTCAGCGCCAGTGCGTAGATTGAGCATGACGCCCTGTACATCCGATTTGTGTCGGATATCTTGTGAGCGCAGTTTTACCGCGACCGGGTAGCCAACCTGTTCAGCAATTTGCGCGGCTTCGACCGAATCATTAGCTAACCAGGTTGCTATTACTTGCATGCCATAGGCTTCGAGTAAGGGGCGGACTTCGTGGGTGGTTAAGGTCAAATGCTCAATATCTTCTGCTTGATCGATAAACGCGCGAGCGGCGGGCAAGTCGTAGTCCATATTCCCCGTCGAGGTGGGCGTTTCCATTAATTGCTTTTGGTTGCGCCGATATTCCACGAGATGCATGTAGGCGGTGACGGCGCTTTCGGGCGTACGATAGGTCGGAAAACCGGCATGGGTAAACGCGAGACGCGCGACCGTGGCATCATCACCTTCGCCTTGCCAGTTGGTGAGAATATTAAATCGGCGCGCGCGAGGGTTTTCTTTGAGTGAATGGATAATGGCCTTGGCGGTACTCAAGCCCGGCGCGGTGACTGAGGGAGAATGCATGATAAGCACGGCATCGGCATCGTCACTGTTTAACACAATGTCAATCACCGCTTGATACCGTTGCGTATCGGCGTCCCCTACGATGTCAATGGGGTTGGTTTGCGACCAGCTTTTGGGAAGGACCTGATGCAAGGCGTCGAGCGTTTGCTCGCTCAGCGTCGCTAACTTACCGCCAGCATCCATCAGCGTATCGACGGCCATCACCGCCGGCCCGCCCCCATTGGTAATAATTGCAAGGCGTTCACCACGGAGTGGCACCGAGTGAGCAAGGGTTTCCACCGCCGCAAACAGCTCGTGCGTATTGTTAACGCGCAGCATACCTGAGCGGCGAATTGCCGCATCGTAGGCGGCATCTAAACCAATATTGGTATGACTGAGCTGCTCGAGTGCCACCGAGCCGCCTCGTGTGCGGCCGCTTTTAAGTACCAGGATCCGCCGATTACGGGCAGCGGCGCGGGCGGCTGATATAAATTGGCGCGCGTCGCGTATTGAGTCGACATACAGCAAAATGGCGTCGGTTTTGCTGTCACGACAAAGAAAATCGAGTAACTCTGGAAAATCGATATCGCTTGCTTCACCGAGTGAGATAAAGGTGGAAAAGCCAATACGTTTGTTGCGAGCCCAATCTAAGATGGTGGTGCATACCGCTGCAGATTGAGAGACAAAGGCAATATTGCCCTTATTGGCAGGGACCGGCGCAAATGACGCATTGAGATTCAGCCAAGGTAAGATCATGCCAAGGCTATTAGGGCCGAGGACGCGCATGGTGTATTTTGCCGCGATCTGTTGCATGGCGTCGTATTGACTGATCGCTTCTGCATTTAATTGTCCCCGCATGCCCGCTGCCAGCACAATCACCAGCTTTACCCCCCGTTCGCCAAGCTGCTCAATAAGAGGAGGGGTGGTTTCGCCACGCGTACAGAGGATGGCTAAATCAGGCACCAAGGGAAGATCTGCCACGGTTTTGTAGGCTAATATACCGGCAACCGCTTGGTACTTGGGCGTCACGGGCATGATAGGGCCTTGGAAGCCGCCGGACTGCAAATTGCGCGTGACAACGTAGCCAGCACGACCACTGTGATCAGACGCGCCCACTACAGCGATGGACTTTGGCTTGAGGAGTTGATCGATACCGGCCATGGTGCCCTCCGTTGGTTGACGTGTGCTTGCTTGTGGTGCTCAGAGGTGCAAGCGTGTTTACTGGCCAGTTTATCGGTTTGCGCTTGAATTCAACGGTTTTTTTTAGCGCAATGTGATCTCGGCATGGCAGAAAATGAACAGTGAGATAGACTAAAAGCGACGTTTAACGTGACTATCTGTGAGCTGTAGCCGGAAACCTCTTGCAAGAGGATAACTTTTGGTTGAATGGCTCCTAGGTCGGGGGCACAATGAAACAAACTTGGATAACTGACAGAATCACAATGAAAAAATTGGCCTTACTGGCTATCGTCATGCTGCTGACCGGATGCAGTGGCGGTGGCGTTACCACTGAAATTTACAGTCAGACAATTGAATCAACCGACAAGCGCGATAGCGTGCAAACGGAAGATACCGCGCAAACGGCAGACGCCGAGCCGATGATGAACACGGCCAAGCCTGAGCCGAAGCCAGCACCGAAAAAGCAAGCGGCGAAACCCGCGACGCAAAGCGCTGGGTATACCATCCAAGTCGTTGCCCTTAGTCATGATAGAGGGTTCAGTGATTATGCCAAACGGCTTCCGAGCGACCAGCCATTGTGGAGCAACAAAAAAATGGTAGATGGTTTGCCATGGTACACCTTGTTATACGGTGAATATCCAAGCCGTGATGCCGCGAAACGAGCGATTAAGGCACTACCACAAACCATTCAGGAATATGGTCCTTTTGTACGCGATATCAGTAAAATAAAACGGTCTTCAACACCTGAGATGATCCGTGTGAATTAATTCGCGGGTTGGCGTGATTGAAAAGCTGGCGAATGCCAGCTTTTTTGTTGCGTGGCGTTTATCCCTGTATTGCCGGTGACGCGCTAGCGGCACAGATTGAACAAACCTCCAGCAAATGGGCTCTAATGAACGAATAAAAACACCTCTGGGAGATGCAAGCGAATCCGCATTTGTCTACTATGGCGTTAGTGTCCGAACAGCGCGTCTAGACGCGTGATGAGAGAAGAAAATGACCAAACTCAACCTGCTTTTGTTATGCGGTGGCGGCGGGGCAGAACATGATATTTCCCTCGTATCTGCCCGATATATTGAATCACAATTAGCTAAGTTACCCCGCGTTAAGGTGCATAAAGTTGAAATGACCCAAGACGGGTGGCACCTGGATGACGGTATGCGCTGTCATCTTGATACTGATGGCAACCTGTGCAGTAAAGTGGAACTCACGCAAATTCACTATGTTGTGCCTTGCCTTCATGGCTTCCCGGGCGAAACCGGCGATATTCAGTCATTACTGACGATCACTGGCCTGCCATACTTAGGATGTGACGCGGAAGGTAGCCAGATCTGTTTTAATAAAATAACGTCAAAGCTATGGTTTGATGCACTTGGTATCCCTAACACCCCCTATGTGTTTATCACCGACCAAGGCGAGCAGAGCCAAGCACGTGCCTCCGCGTTTCTAGCGGACCATCAGGCGGTGTTTGTGAAAGCGGCCAGCCAAGGGTCGAGTGTAGGGTGTTACCACGTAACAGATGCCGCGCAGCTACAAGCCCGGATTGCCGATGCATTCACCTTCTCGGATCAAGTCTTGATCGAAAAAGCGATCAAGCCGCGTGAATTAGAGGTGGCAGCGTTTCAAGTGGGCGATGAAATTATCGTGACACGCCCCGGTGAAATCCGGTGTCCCGAAGGGAGCTTTTACACCTACGAAGAAAAGTACAGCGAAGGGAGCCACAGTAATACCTATATAGAGGCTGAAAACCTGACTGAAGCACAAGTGGCAGCAATCCGTGCCTACGCCCATCAGGCATTCAAGCAACTGCGTTTAAAAGACATGTCGCGTATCGATTTCTTCTTAACCGAAGACAACGAAATCTTAGTCAATGAAATTAATACGTTTCCTGGCATGACGCCTATTTCTATGTTCCCCAAACTGATGGAACACCATGGCTTAGCATTCCATGAATACTTGGCATCCTGTATTAGCACGGCCACGGGTCGACGGGTTAATTGATTAATCGGTAAGTTTTTTTCGTCGGTAACGCGACTTGGCTTGTTCGCTGGCCTCCGTATTACCGACATATTGCGCCGGCATGGCGGGGCTTTTCCAACGTCCCATATGTTGGATTTGCTTTATCGTCATGCCTTTTTTCGCGAGCGACCGACTTGCCCCCACTCTGGGTGACTGGCCGGAAAAGGTGACGGACTCATCCAACAGCGCACTAGCTCGTCGAAAGACACGATAAATCGATGATGGGTCAAGCGGCGCTTCTCCCAACTGACCATGCTTGTTGATTCGCCGAAGTAGGGGGCCTTGGCGGATACCTGTTTTGTCTAACCAGTCCATCAATAACCTAGCGACGGATTCAGACAGTGGGACGCGCTGGTCTCTCACCATAATGAATGCTTGCGCCTCGACCGTGATCAGGTCATCTACCGACAGGGCGGCTAGCTCGCTGCGCTTTAATAATCCTTCGTATGAGAGCGACCAAACTAAACGATCACGTATGTCTTTTAAGCGCTTTGAACGGGCAAGCTGTTGGTTTAACGCCGCTAGATGATGAGATTGAAAGGGAGTGGCCTCTCGGCTTTCTGGTAACTTCGCGTGGAGTAGGCGCGCCATTGCGTACTTTACTTCCCGGTGCTTACTGGGATCTTTAAATTGGTGAAGCTTGTGCACCAAGCCGACGGTAATAACCATCCTACGCACGGCTGAAATCTTACGCCGATTGGCTGTTATTTCAGCAAAACGGCGCAGCGTGGTGACAGCACAAGGAAGTGGCGTCACATTCTGTTCTTGGCAGAAGGCAACGAAAACGCGCCAATCATTACGATAACTCAACAGCGAGTTTTGACTATAGACGTTTTGCGTGACAGAAGACCATTCTTCAATGCTCAATGTGCCTGTATTAAAGCGAGCTTGACTTTCTTCAATATCACTTGGGTCTAAAGGCAATAGTCTTTTCATAACGCACTATAACTTGTTATTAAT
>NZ_MUES01000012.1:0-65627 GCF_001995745.1 Salinivibrio sp. ML323
GTCGCTAAGGTGTTGTTTAATAAGTTTTATTATACAGTGCAACAGGTTAGACAGGCTGGAGAGCAATAGGAAATTAAAAGACGAGGGGGTTAGCAAGACAGCTTTTACCCGACAGCAAACGGTATTATATTTCGGCGATGGGGGTATTGACGGATTGCGAAGAGGCGAGCATCACTTGGTTACGTCCACTGTCTTTCGCGCGATACATGAGAAGATCAGCGGCATGGATCAACGCATCTAACTCTAGTTGCTTTATCTCCTCCACCACATCGCTAGAAACAATCGCGCCGATACTCACGGTGACACGAATATCCGCGCCGCCAAATTCAAACACCGTCTCCGCAATATCACAGCGAATGTGATTGGCCATTTCAATTAAAGCATCTAAATCTTGGGTCGGGCATAAGATGCAAAACTCTTCTCCGCCTAAACGCGCCGCTGCCCCTTTTTTAACAAACCGCTTCAGGTAACTTGCCAGGTGTACTAGCACTTTATCGCCTTGCATATGCCCGTAGGTATCGTTGACCTGCTTGAAATGGTCAAGATCAATCAAAATCAACCCCATTTCCTGTTGACGGCTCAGCTTAGGTTTTAAACGGGTAAAATAGGTTTCAAGTCCACGGCGATTTAACAGCTGTGTCAAAGGATCGGTATTGGCGAACTCTAGCAAACGGGCATTGGCTCGGCGCAATGCGACCGTGCGTTTATACACCATACGTTTAAGAATAAAGATATAGGTCACCGCGCCTAACAGCATCACCAGTACAATGCTAGGAATAAGCCAAGCYGGGTAAGCCTCAACGCGCTCGGTATTGATCCACTTTTGCTTGATGCGTAACAGCTCTGCCGCAGGGATATTATCTATGCCTTCGCGTACCTCTTTTAGTAGCGCTTGATTGCCTTTGGGCACGGCCGCATAAATCGGGCGTGTGTAAAGGATTTGCTCTGCGACAAACGCAAGCGGGTTACCTTGGGTCAAAAAGTAAAAGTTTGCCGTTTGGGTATCGGCAACAAGCGCACTGATTTCGCCATCGAGCGCGGCACTAAATAGCGTTTCATTCCGCCGAAAGCGTCTTTGCTCTACATCAGGATAGTGCTCGGCTAAAAACCAAGATTCGTAACTGCCATCAACCACGCCCACCACTTTGCCTGCGGCTAAAGGATCCTTACTGACTTGCCCCGACTGATTTTCTACATAGAGTGAGCCATTAGTATTAAAAATGGGGGCCACATAGTCTAAATAGGCTTCACGTTCGGCGGACTTGAGTAGCCCCGCATGAATGCGATCACCGCCTTCTTTCATATAGGCCAGAGAATCCGACCAGTCGGCCAACATAAACTGAATCGACGTGTGATTGTATTTCGCGTAGGCCTGCCAAAAGTCAATCAATAACCCTTTGGGTTGCCCGTTACCAGGTATGTAGCTGTAGGGTTTCCATTCAGATGAGTGCGCAATAACTAAAATGTCTTTTTCTTCTGACAGATAGGCGTCGTCAGCCCATGCAAACGTACTCATATACGTGCAGGCTAGAAGCAGCATCCCTGTCAAAAGTCGAAAAGTGCGCGCAAACATTATTAGGCAGTCCATTCAAAGAGTCTTGATGGTAGATAAATTCTAAGGGAACGCAAAAGACTTAATAAAAAAGCATGATCCAGTTCAAATTGGAAGCTAGATCACATCATAAAGCGTGCAAATGGCCACTAATGGCTGATAAAAGCAGCAAAACGGAATACGTCGTATGGTAAAGATAGCAACATCAACAGATAGCGTAATCATGATAAAAATATCTTGATTCGCTGGTGCGCTGTCACCAGGTTGTAATGATTTAAATCATCAGCTGTGGTAAATTTACACGCCCCAAAGGGAGGGAAGACTGATGAGGCAGGTGCACTATTGAGTGCTTTATTGTCAATGAAGCCTTTATTGCCCGTGATCAACACAGATCACGGCAGACAATCTATACTCACGATCGATAAACAGTGACGTCACCACAGCCACCCTAGCTGCGGTAACGTCATTGAAAAATGCAAAAAATTCGCTTTCACAGCCACTTAAGTCGTAAAAGTGCGTGGTAAAATTACACTTTTGGTGTGTTGTGAGAAAGCATCAGGCTTATGTTTCAATTTTTGACCGGAGAAATGTGTCGATGAAAAAGACCAAAATCGTATGTACGATTGGCCCAAAAACCGAATCTGAAGAGATGCTTACTCAGCTTGTTGAAGCTGGCATGAACGTCATGCGCCTTAACTTCTCACACGGCGATTACCAAGAGCATGGTACGCGTATCGCTAACTTGCGTAATGTGATGAAGCAAACTGGCAAACAAGCCGCTATCTTGCTGGATACCAAAGGTCCTGAGATCCGTACGGTAAAACTGGAAGGTGGCGATGATGTGCTACTAAAAGCCGGTCAAACCTTTACCTTCACCACAGATACCTCTGTTGTGGGCAATAAAGAGCGCGTTGCCGTGACCTATGCCGGTCTGCCGCAAGATTTAAAAGCGGGTGATACAGTACTGGTTGATGATGGCCTGCTTGAGATGGAAGTACTAGAAACGACTGAAAAAGAAGTGGTTTGTAAAGTACTCAACAACGGTGAGCTGGGTGAAAACAAAGGCGTTAACCTGCCAGGCGTTTCTGTCAGCCTGCCAGCGCTGGCTGAAAAAGATAAATCGGACCTGAAGTTTGGTTGCGAGCAAGGCGTTGACTTTATTGCGGCCTCATTTATTCGTAAGAAAGAAGACGTAGAAGAAATCCGCGAGCTATTGGCGCAAAACGGCGGTAGCGACATCAAGATCATCTCTAAAATTGAGAACCAAGAAGGTGTCGACAACTTTGACGCTATCTTGGAAGCGTCTGACGGCATCATGGTTGCTCGTGGTGACCTAGGGGTAGAGATCCCCGTTGAAGAAGTGATCTTCGCCCAGAAGATGATGATCGAAAAGTGTAACCGTGCACGCAAGATGGTTATCACTGCAACACAAATGCTGGATTCAATGATCAAAAACCCACGCCCAACCCGCGCAGAAGCCGGTGACGTGGCCAATGCCATCATGGACGGCACAGATGCAGTAATGCTGTCAGGTGAGTCGGCAAAAGGGAAATACCCATTAGAAGCGGTGAGCATCATGGCACAAATCTGTGAGCGCACAGACCGTCAAATGTCTCCAGCCCTCGGCTCTCGCCTTGATAGCGATCGCCTGCGTATCACCGAAGCGGTCTGTAAAGGCGCGGTTGATACCTCTCAAAAACTCAGTGCCCCGTTAATTGTGGTGGCGACTGAAGCGGGTAAGTCAGCGCGCTCAGTGCGTAAATACTTCCCAACCGCCAACATTGTCGCAGTCACCACGAACCCGAAAACAGCCGCTCATCTGTGTCTGACTAAAGGGGTGACACCAGTGATGATCGAAAGCATCGATAGCACCGATGAGTTCTACCGTCGTGGTAAAACCATCGCGCTAGAGTCAGGCTTAGCGAACAAAGGCGATATCGTCGTCATGGTGTCAGGTGCGCTCGTGCCATCTGGTACGACTAACACGGCCTCTGTGCACGTGCTGTAATTTAAGCACCGATAAGCAACACCTGCGCCTCGACACTGTCGGGGCGTTTTTTTATCCGCCGTTTAGTGGCATGATAAAAAAGGGACAGCAGGAAGCGCAATGAAACCAACCAAAGCACAAGAAGCCATGGCACATATTTGGGGAGCTATATTAACCCGCCAGCTCACAGTGACACCGAATGCGCATGGCCATTATTCACTCACCGTCGCCACCTTGTGCGAGCAGCTTGATTTAACCACAGCAACGGCGCGTGATGGCTTGCATTTACTCGCCATGGCCGGACGCATCAGCTACCAACCCCACCTTGGATACCAGTTAATGCCCTTAAGTCAGCCAGACTGGCAACCTCTCGCGGCTGGCATACAGGCGATGGTTGGCGCTTTCATGGATAGGCTGCCGCCTCGGTTGGATGAGCCGACCTCATTGACCCTACTGGGCTTACTGCACAGCCTACAGCATCTGCCTGCCAAGGATTATCGTGACCTCGCTGCCTTGGCGCATTRGCATCAGCAGCTTCATTACACGCTCTTTGCCGGCATCAATCCGTATCTTGCAGACGCGATACAGCCGCTTGTCGCCCAGCATTTACGCTACCTCACGCATCCCGATATCGGCTTTGAATTCGCATCCAGTTGGCAGCGCTTAATGCCAGTATTGCGCGGGCTAGTCTCTGCGCGACCGCAGGCTCATAGTCACGCTTATCAACACTACTGGCTGGGGCTTAATACTGCGGCCGGAGAAAGGCTCAACACCTTTACCAGTGGACAATTTCTTTGAAGTGGGTTTTTATCAAGACCGCTAACGGTACCAAATAGATGGCACTAAACTTGACGGCCATCACGGCCAACGTCAAGGTGGTGAGACGTACTAAGCACTTATTGATTGTTTGTAGTAAAGGGTGACTCATCATCATTTCAGTCTAAAGCGGGATGTCTGTTCAAAAATCAGGCATTAGTTTACAAATTAATCAATAAATCGCAAGCGCCAATCTCGCCTGTTATCATCACACTCCAACAGGCGGCGACTAAGCTGCTGATTTAGTGTGACGACAGAGAACAAGATGACAAAAGCATTGACGATTTTGGATATCGCCCGCTTAGCCGGGGTGGGAAAATCGACCGTATCTCGTGTGTTAAACGATGATCCACGGGTCAAAGACAGTACGCGCGAGAAAATACAAGCCGTGATTGACCAACACGGCTTTATGCCCTCCAAATCTGCACGTGCGATGCGCGCACAACGCAGTGGCGTCGTGGGTGTGATTGTGGCAAAGCTCAGCTCTAATTCTGAAAACACCGCGTTGACGGGCCTGCTCAACACCTTATATGCCAAAGGCTATGACGCCGCCATTATGGAAAGTCAGTTCTCACAACAAAAAGCCCAAGCACATCTGGATGTGCTGAAACGCCGCAATGTTGATGGGATTATCTTTTTTGGTTTTTCTGGCTGTGATCTCAACGCGCTCGCGCCTTTCGCTCCCAACTGTGTCGTTCTGGCCGTTGATAGTGATCAATACATTAGCGTCAGCTATGACAACCAAGGCGCAGTCACACAAGTGATGGACCATTTTTATCATCAAGGATGTCGTCATATTGCCTTCTTGGGAATTGATGAGCGCGATGAAACCACCGGCCTTGCCCGCTCCGATGCCTATCAGCGTTTTTGCCAACGCCACCAACTCTCACCACAATTACATCGCTGTGAAATGCGCTTACACGCCGCCTATGAAGCCACCGATGCCTTCATGAACTCGCATACTGATGCGATTGTTTGTGCGTCAGACACCCTGGCGCTAGGGGTTGCCAAACGGCTACAAACCCTAAATCGTGAAGATATCGCCATTGGTGGCATCGGTAACCATGACATGCTTCGTTTCATGTTCCCGCGCGCCGTGAGTGTGGAGCTAGGTTACCATCAAGCAGGGCAACATGCGGCTGACTTGCTGCTCAAGCAGCTGGATGACGACGCTCCCGTGGTTAGCCACTGGACACAACCTTGCCACCTAGTCACTCCCTAAGCGGCGGCTCACACCAATAATCAGGCAGTTACAGATTTCTCTGTGATGGTTTTCAAATAATGGGAACGATTCCACTGATAAATTCGATAGTAGGATCCATAATGAGTGGGAACGTTACCAATGAATACCCTACAGCAATACAGGATTGCTTATGAGCCAGATAGATAAAAAAGCCATCGACCAATTGGTCACTCATATTGGCGGCAAAGACAACATCGCAACCGTTAGCCACTGCCTCACGCGTTTACGTTTCGTACTAAATGATCCAGAAAAAGCGGACGTGGCCGCGATTGAAGCGATCCCCATGGTCAAAGGCTGCTTTACCAGTGCCGGCCAATTTCAAGTCGTGATCGGCACCAATGTTGATCAAGTGTATGCCCTATTGGAAGCGCAAACCGGCGTGGAAGGCCAGTCAAAAGATGAGGCCAAACAAGCCGCGCGCCAAAATATGAGCCTAACTGAGCGTGCTATCTCACACCTCGCGGAAATCTTTGTGCCCCTTTTGCCCGCGATTATCACCGGTGGTCTGATCCTTGGCTTCCGTAATGTGATCGGCGATATCCGCATGTTCGATGGCAAAACTCTGACCGAGATCAGCGAGTTTTGGGCCACTGCTCACGGCTTTTTGTGGCTGCTTGGTGAAGCTATCTTCCACTTCCTCCCTGTCGGTGTGTGTTGGGCGACGGTGAGAAAAATGGGCGGCACCCCCATTTTGGGTATTGTTCTGGGTATTACCCTGGTATCCCCCCAATTGATGAACGCATACCTTATCGGTAAAGAAATGCCTGAAGTGTGGGACTTTGGCTGGTTCTCAATTGAAAAAGTCGGCTATCAAGCACAGGTGATCCCAGCGATGTTTGCCGGTATGGCGCTAGCATTTATCGAAACCCAGTTAAAACGGATTATTCCAGATTACCTCTATCTTGTGGTGGTGCCGTTTGTTGCGCTGCTGACTTCCGTGATCTTGGCGCATACCCTGATTGGTCCATTTGGGCGTGAAATCGGCAACGGCGTCGCCTTCTTAGCTCGCACGGCGATGACCGGTGATTTCGCCTTTATCGGTGCAGCGCTGTTTGGCTTCCTCTATGCACCTTTGGTGATCACCGGGGTTCACCACACCACCAACGCGGTGGACTTGCAGCTAATGCAGGAAATGGGCGGCACACCTATTTGGCCGCTGATTGCCCTGTCCAACATTGCACAAGCCTCGGCGGTAGTCGGTATTATTTGGGTCAGCAAGAAAGAAAACGAGCGCGAAATTTCGGTGCCCGCGGCGATTTCCGCCTACCTTGGCGTGACAGAGCCGGCCATGTACGGGATTAACCTGCGCTACAAATTCCCGATGCTCTGCGCCATGGTTGGCTCGGCGCTAGCGGCGATTGTGTGTGGTCTTTCCGGTGTGATGGCCAACGGTATTGGTGTCGGGGGTCTACCAGGCATCTTATCTATTCAGCCACAATTCTGGGGTGTTTACGTGGTCGCGATGTTAATCGCCATCTTAGTGCCAATCGCACTCACCGCCTTTATGTACCGCCGCCAGGCCAGCAAAGGCAAATTGGCGGTCGCCTAATTCCCATTCCGTCTGCGGGGAGGGAACGCTCCCCGCTTTTTTTAGCGTTAAGAGAGACATTATGCACGCACATCCCTGGTGGAAAACGGCCACCATTTATCAGATTTATCCAAAGAGCTTCCGTGATACCACACAAACAGGGACAGGTGATCTGCCAGGCATTATCGAAAAGCTGGACTACTTTTCGACCTTGGGCATCGACGCGTTATGGCTAACCCCCATTTATGTATCGCCACAAGTCGATAACGGCTACGACATTGCCGATTATTACGCGATTGATCCTAGCCTAGGCACCATGGACGACTTCGACACCTTGCTGGCCGAAGCGCATAAACGCGACATCCGCATCATCATGGATATTGTGATTAACCATACCTCAACCGAGCACCCTTGGTTTCAATCAGCGCTTGCCAGCAAGGACAGCCCCTATCGCGATTATTACATCTGGAAAGATCCGGTTAACGGCGGCGCTCCAAACAACTGGCAATCAAAATTTGGCGGTAGCGCGTGGCAATGGCATGAACCAACCGGCCAGTATTACCTCCACTTATTTGCCACCGAACAAGCCGATCTTAACTGGGAAAATCCAGCGGTGCGGGAGGCCGTCAAAGAGGTGATGGCGTTTTGGGCCGAAAAAGGCGTGGATGGCTTTCGCCTCGATGTGATCAATTTGATCTCCAAAGATCAGTCGTTCCCTGATGATCATCAAGGCGATGGTCGCCGCTTTTATACCGACGGTCCGCGCGTTCACGACTACTTGCAAGAAATTAGCCGCGACATTTTCCAGCGTTACGGCAGCGTCACTGTAGGCGAGATGTCTTCGACCACCTTGGAGCATTGTCAGCAATATTCCGCGCCAGATGGCAAAGAGCTCTCCATGGTGTTTAACTTCCACCACTTAAAAGTCGATTATCCGGGCGGCGAGAAGTGGCGACTGGCGCCGTTTGACTTCCTGGCCCTAAAACAGCTTTTCCGCACTTGGCAGCATGGCCTGCATAATCAAGGTTGGGGCGCACTGTTTTGGTGTAACCACGACCAACCGCGTGTGGTCAGCCGCTTTGGTGATGATCGCCACCATCGCGTTGCCTCCGCCAAAATGCTCGCCACCGCGATTCATATGCAGCAAGGCACGCCTTACGTGTATCAAGGGGAAGAAATTGGCATGACCAACCCTGGCTATCAGCGTATTGATGACTATCAAGACGTCGAAAGCCGCAACATGCACCGTCTGCTGTGCGACCAAGGCATGCCTGAAGGGGAAGTGTTAGCCATTCTGGCTGCACGCTCACGCGACAATTCGCGTACCCCCATGCAGTGGGACAGTTCAACAAACGCCGGTTTTACCACAGGCACACCCTGGCTAAAGCCTGCGCCTAACTATGCTGACGTCAATGTCGACACCGCTTTGGCGGATGAAGACTCGGTGTTCTATCACTACAAGCAGCTGATTTCCCTACGTAARACCTTACCTGTAATCCGTGAAGGGGATTATCAGGACTTGCTGCCTGACCACCCACAGCTACTCGCGTATCGTCGCGACAATGGCGACAGCCAACTGGTGGTAGTGTGTAACTTTTATGGCGAACCGGTCACAGCGACCTTGCCTGTCGCCCCTGCTCCGAACGCAGACTTGGTGAGCCATAATTACCCCGAAGCCAAGCCGTTAATGCCAGAAATGCAATTGGCCCCCTATGAAGCCTTGGTGTATTTGATTAATCCCGCTTAACCGACAAAAAATGGCACGCCAAGGCGTGCCATTTTTCTAACACAATGAGTGGCTTTGATTACTGGCGCAGCGCTCGCTCTCCGCGTGCAATGCCCACCACACCACTGCGTGCGACTTCAATGATGTCGGTAATTTCACCCACCGCGCGAATAAAGGCATCCAGCTTGTCACTGTCACCGGCCAACTGCACGGTGTAAAGCGARTTCGTGACATCGACAATCTGCCCGCGGAAAATATCGGCGGTGCGTTTTACCTCCGCGCGGGCAAAGCCGCTGGCTTTCACTTTCACCAACGCCAGTTCACGCTCAATGTGATCGCTCTCGGTGACATTGCTCACTTTTAGCACATCAATCAGCTTGTGCAGGTGCTTTTCGATTTGCTCGCGATCCGCGTCGCTCACTACCGAGGTGGTGATATTCAAGCGCGATAAGGTCGCGTCATCGGTCGGTGACACCGTGAGCGACTCAATGTTGTAGCCACGCTGAGAGAATAAGCCCACTACCCGCGATAAAGCTCCCGGCTCGTTTTCCATTAAAACCGATACAATACTGCGCATTAGGTTCTCTCCGTTTTGCTCAACCACATTTCATTCATCGCCCCGCCGCGTACCTGCATCGGATACACGTGCTCAGTTTCATCGACATTAATATCGACAAAAACTAAGCGATCTTTCATTGCCAGCGCCTTTTCTAGGCCGGCTTCCAGCTCGGACGGATGACTAATACGCATTCCCACGTGACCATAAGCCTCAGTGATCGCGGCAAAATCTGGTACCGAGTCCATATAAGAGTGCGAGTGACGGCCTTGATAAATCATGTCCTGCCATTGTTTCACCATCCCGAGGAAGCGGTTATTGAGGTTCACAATCACCACCGGAATGTCATATTGCAACGCGGTGGAGAGCTCTTGAATATTCATCTGAATACTGCCATCCCCCGTCACACACACCACCTGCGCGTCCGGTAGCGCGAACTTGACCCCCATGGCGGCGGGAAGCCCAAAGCCCATGGTGCCTAAGCCGCCGGAGTTAATCCAACGGCGTGGCTTATCAAACGGATAATAAAGTGCGGCAAACATTTGATGCTGGCCGACATCCGAGGTCACATAGGCATCACCATGAGTGAGGCGGTACAAGGTTTCAATCACCTGCTGCGGTTTAATCCGCTCAGGATCAGCAACATATTTCAAACACTGGCGCTCACGCCAAGTTTGAATATTGTGCCACCAGGTGCTGAGCGCATCGCTGTCGTTGCTGCCTCCCTGCTCCACCAGCAATTTGAGCATGCTACTGAGCACAGCATCGGCAGAGCCGACAATAGGAATATCGGCCGAGACAGTTTTGGAAATGGTCGAGGGATCCACATCAATGTGCATGATGGTGGCATCGGGACAGTATTTTTCGAGATTATTAGTGGTGCGATCGTCAAACCGGACACCAATACCAAAAATCAGGTCGGCTTGGTGCATCGCCATGTTGGCTTCGTAGGTACCATGCATGCCCAGCATGCCCAGCGAATACTCATGGGTGCCGGGAAAGGCACCCAGCCCCATCAGGGTGCTAACCACCGGGATGTTCAAGCTTTCTGATAGCTGGCGGATTTGTTCACCACAGTCGGCCATGATGGCACCGCCACCGACATACAGCACCGGCTTTTTCGCCGCCAACAGCGCTTTTAAACCACGCTTTATCTGCCCTTTGTGTCCCGAGGTGGTCGGGTTGTAAGAACGCATGCGCACACTGTCAGGGTACTGATATGGGTGCTTTTGTGCCGGGTTCAGCATGTCTTTGGGAATATCGACCACCACAGGGCCAGGACGTCCCGTCGCGGCAAGATAAAAGGCTTTTTTAACAATGTTGGGAATATCTTCGGCGCGTTGAACTAAAAAGCTGTGTTTGACCACCGGGCGGGAAATCCCCACCATGTCACATTCTTGGAAGGCATCATTGCCAATCAGGCCGCTCATGACCTGGCCAGAAAAGACCACCATGGGGATCGAGTCCATGTACGCGGTGGCAATACCGGTAATCGCATTGGTTGCCCCTGGGCCTGAGGTGACCAGCACCACGCCCACTTCACCCGTAGCCCGTGCGTAACCATCGGCCATATGCACCGCGGCTTGTTCATGACGCACCAACACATGGTCAATATCACTCTTTTCGTGTAATGCGTCGTAAATATCCAGCACCGACCCGCCTGGATAGCCAAAAATATGTTTTACGCCTTGATCGATCATGGAGCGCACGATCATCTCGGCACCGGATAACATTTCCACTCTACGCCTCCCTGTCTGCATAGTTAGGACTTACTTTTAGCCTAATCTTGCCCCTTACGCTTGGATGTACTGGTGGTCACTCACCACGCGGACATCTAAACCAAATACTGGCGGTAAGGCGGCGTTAGATTGTCATTTGGCCTGCTTCGAATGAAGCTGCAATCAATGTAACGTTTTATTTGCAAAACTGTCTATTAGCTAATCAGTATTTACATTTTTAATCTAAATGTTGAGTGAATGTTGCTGATTTACGCTGACCAAGGGGGATGAAATTGGAAACATCCACTATAAAATCGCCACTTTGCCAGATTTGCTATCCAGACATGAGGAGAAAAGAGGGGGAAAAGGCATAAAAATAGCAGGAAAAAAGGAAGATTCTCAGCCATGAGAAATCTTCCTCGCTTTGGTACACCAAACTAACGCTGATACATCGTATTAATGTGATCTTGGTAACGAGAAAGGATCACTTTGCGGCGCAGTTTCATAGTCGGCGTGAGTTCGCCACTGTGCATGCAAAAGCCCTGCGGCAACAAGGTAAAGCGTTTGACTTGCTCAAATTTGGCCAATTCATGTTGCAAGCTCTGCAAACGCTTTTCAAACAAGGCCACCACATCAGCGTGTTTTAGCAGCTCTTTGCGATTGTGATATTCGATATTGGCCGCCCTCGCCCACTCTTCCAAGGCATCGAAGCAAGGTACAATCAAGGCAGAGACAAAATGACGCGCCTCAGCCACCACCGCAATCTGGTCGATAAAGTGATCACGTACCAAAGCGCCCTCTACCCGTTGAGGCGCGATATACTTACCGCCAGAGGTTTTCATTAGCTCTTTGATTCGGTCGGTGATAAACACGCTGCCCTTGGTATCGAGATACCCCGCATCGCCGGTTTTCAAAAAGCCATCCTCGGTAAAGGTCGCCGCCGTCGCATCGGGTTGATTAAAGTAACCCCGCATCACCATCGGCCCACGCACTTGAATTTCATTATCCGCCCCAATCCGTACTTCTGCGCCCGGCATCGGATGGCCAATCGATTGAGGGTCAAAGCAGGTATCGTCCCAGCAAGAAACCGTGGCGGTGGTTTCGGTCATGCCATAACCGAGCTTGACGTTAATGCCTATCGCGTGGAAAAACGCGCCGATGTCAGGGTCAAGACGCGCCCCACCGCATGGCATCAAGCGCATCTTGCCACCCAATAGCGCACGTAACTTACTGAGCACCAGCTTGTCGGCCAACGCCAATTGCCATTGCTGACGCTGCGACAGTGATTGGCCAGCACGTAATTGCGCAGCATGACGTTCGCCTTGGCGCAGGGCCCAACGGAATAAATGCGGTTTAACGCCAGTGGCCCGACTGAGTTTGTCGTGAATAGCACCATGGATTTTTTCGTAAAAACGCGGCACTGCACACATCACCGTCGGTTTGACCTCGGCCAATGCC
Source organism: Salinivibrio sp. ML323 (assembly GCF_001995745.1). NCBI lineage: Bacteria > Pseudomonadati > Pseudomonadota > Gammaproteobacteria > Vibrionales > Vibrionaceae > Salinivibrio > Salinivibrio sp. ML323. The sequence goes on from NZ_MUES01000012.1 coordinate 12,585, forward strand.
TCACGCACCTGAAGCGGGTTGGAGAGGTAGCAATTGACCGCTCCGCGGTGAAGCACGTAATAGCTCCATGCGCGCTCAAACACATGGGAAAGCGGCAAAAAGGCCAAGGACACGTCATCCGGTCTTAATGCCAAGACTTGATCATGCACCTCCAACTGCGCCGCGATATTGGCATAATCCAGCATCACTCCTTTCGGATCGCCCGTGGTGCCGGAGGTATAAATCAAGGTGGTCAGATCGTCCATGCATCGTGCGTCAATGCGCGCCTCTAATTCGGCTTGGTAGCCACGGTCGTCTTGCAATAACCAACTGGCCCAATCCCACACCTTGGGGTGCGTTGGAGCCGTCGTCTCTTGGCTTAGGGCAATCACCCCTTTGACATTAGGACAGTGTTCGAGAGCAGCCACCGCGATCTCTCGTTGTTCGTCACCGACGAAAACCCATTGCACGTCCGCATCATTGATAATGTGTGCCGCTTGCTGAGCGGTGCTGGTGGCGTAAATCGGCACAGGTACGGCGCGAATTTGCAATGCGGCGTAATCTAACATCGCCCACTTTTCGCTGTTCGGCGCAAAGATAGCGATGGTTTGTTGAATCTCACACCCGGCATTTAACAAACAGCGTGACAGCTGATCGATTCGCTCGCCCATTTGACGCCAGCTGAGGCTTGCCCACTGTGACTGTTGCTGAAAACGAATGGCTTCGCGTTCACCTTGGGCGCGAATCTGCTCGCGGATGCGAGTAACGATATGGTTTTGGGTGTTCACTGTCTCTCTCTTGGTTCGCATTTTTGGCGAACACATGTACGCTCAATAATGACAGCGAGTGTACCGAGCGCACGACCAAACTCAAGAAAAATTGAGTGAATGCTCTAGCGAAAGTGTAAAAACGTGATTCAGCCTTGTGGAAGCGGCTGATCGACGCACGTACCGCACAGCGCGCTACCGAATCAAGCGTTGCAACCTAAGTGGGTGTGGATCCATACGTATTGATGAGCGATTAAAGTCCAAAATCGACTCCTCAACCGTTTCTGGGTAATCCACCTGAGCCCATAGATGGTGAAACAGGCTGCGTGTCTGACTTAGCTCGCCTTTCACCAGCCATTCCGCCAATGCTTGAGCAACATCCGGGTAGCCAATCGCGCCCACCTTCGGTGCCTGCAACCATTCGCGTACCGCACTTGCATCCAAGCTATCCATACTATGTGCTAGCCCAAGCTGAGAAAGTGTGGCGACATTACTCAACTGTTCAAACTGACCAGACAATGGCTTTAAAAGGAGCTTTTTCCCTAGGCTTAACGCCTCGGAAGGGAGTTCAAATCCCCCATTGGCAATCACGCCCTGGCACTGATTTAGCGCTGTGTGAAAGCTTTCTTTGCCTAAGGGCATGAGCGTTAGGTTTTCACGCTGATAGGGCGCATTAACCTCGGGGTGAAAGCAGATAAAAGGTTGGCTAAAGCGCAACAACAACTCACTCACCGCAGATAAAGATTCAAAGGGAAGATACACCAGCACCGCCCTCTCCGCAGCCGGCGGTGTCACCGCTTTATCTACCGGAGTGGTATCAATAATCGGAGGTAAGATCGGTTGGTTAAAGTGATACCAGTGCAAGCCAATGGCATAGTCTGTTGGAGCAAAATAACGCATGATCATGCGATTGATCAGCGTTTCTCCATGTTTGGGCACCGCGTGAGAAAACGCCGCTTGGTGGCTGATCGCCACCGATGGTACCCCTTGCCGGCGCGCCGCCCACGCACTGATGGGTTCAAAATCAGAGATAACCTTATCGTAGCCTGATACATCAAGCTGGCGAATATCGCGTCGTAGCTGCGCCAAGTGATTGTGTCGCGCGGTGGCGAGCATATCAATTTTGCCATCACGGCTGACAAAGCTCATCCCAGTAAATGTGCGATAATCGCCAAATGGCGCCATATCAAAATAGCGCTCGGCAGGCCGCCCGGAAAAAACAAAATCGACGTCGACATCGTATCCGGCCAAGGCACGCGCCATCGCACGGGCACGCGATATATGCCCATTACCGGTTCCCTGAACACCGTATAAAAGCTTCATTAAATACCTGTTATTCCGTAAAGATCGAAAGTGATACTGCGTGCCAACGTCGCGCACATCAGCCCTAATCCAGCGCCCACCACGATATCGCTCACAAAGTGCACGCCCAGTAGCACGCGCGAAATACCGATTAGGCTGGCCCAAATGAACACCAAAAGAGTTAACGAAGGGAAGAAGGTGCTCAGCAATGAGGCCATGAGAAAAGCGGCGGCCGTATGGCCTGATGGCATACTGTAAAGATCGGAAGGCGTGATAAAGGCGGGCAACTGCGAAGGGCGTGCGCGCCGAAAGCTGCGTTTAAGTACCCAGTAAATCGGCAGCTCGATGGCAAAAGCCGTCAGTCCGGTGAGCAAAAACCAGAGCCCGACCGCCTCATGAAGCCACCAAGCCGTGAAGCCAATCACCAAATAGAGGGGGCCGTCACCGGAACGGGAAACGGCACGGGCTATTTTTGCTGTGCCAGCGCTAAAGCGATGCGATAGACAAAAGGTCGACACCGTGTGATCGAAGCGTTGAATCGCGGTAAAGCTTCTCATCCTGCCTCCCAATGCGGCGAGCTGATGGTTAAACTCTAGTCAGCCGGTATGACAGGTCGGTGACGTTATTGGGTCATCTCGATGAATTTACGTCGCCGCTTGATCTCAGGGACGTTGGGACAAGTAAAAATAATGAAGACTGGATAAAGCCGCGCCAGAGCACAGCACAAAAATCTAACTTTTAGTTTTAAATCCAGTTTAATTAACCAGTTTTTTACCTTTGCATTGCGCAGAAAACGGGTTTTGTTTTTTTCAGATTGACGCTTTCCCCATCGCTCTGTTATTTCTGGTAACAGAATATTTACTGACGGACATCAGCATGACACTGTTTCACCTACGCCTCATCCTCCTTCTTATCGTGACCCAGTCGCGCGGGTAGGTTTTGGGCAGAAAACAGTGAATGCCAAATCTCAAAAACCCGCGCCAGACGCGGGTTTTTTTGTATCTAACGTCGCCAAAATAACATCAAGCGCCAATTAAAGAGCCCTTCAAAGCGGCCAGCAAACACAACAGGGAGTCACCCATGAGCGAGAACAGCCAAGTTATTCTGTTTGATACCACCTTACGCGACGGCGAGCAGGCGCTGTCCGCCAGTTTAACCGTCAAAGAGAAATTGCAGATCGCCCAAGCCTTGGACCGCATGAAGATAGACATTATTGAAGCCGGTTTTCCTGTCTCCTCACCGGGCGATTTTGAATCCGTGCGCACTATCGCCGAGCATATGCAACATGCGCGCGTTTGTGCCTTGTCTCGCGCGGTCCCCAAAGACATCGATGTGGCCGCCGAGTCCCTCAAAGCCGCTGACGCCTTTCGTATCCACACCTTTTTATCCACCTCGACCATCCATGTAAAAGACAAGCTTCGCCGCAGCTATGATGACGTGGTCGAGATGGGGGTACGCGCCGTCAAACATGCGCGCCAATACACCGACGATGTCGAGTTTTCCTGCGAAGATGCCGGGCGCACCCCGATTGATAATTTATGCCGTATGGTCGAAGCGGCGATTGATGCCGGCGCGACCACGGTCAATATTCCCGATACCGTCGGCTACACGGTTCCCAGTGAATTCGGCGATATCATTGCGACCTTGTTTAACCGCGTGCCTAATATCGACAAAGCGGTGATTTCTGTCCATTGCCATGATGATTTAGGGATGTCGGTCGCCAACTCTATTGCCGCGGTGCAAGCTGGCGCACGCCAAGTGGAAGGCACTATCAATGGTATTGGCGAGCGCGCTGGTAACTGCGCGCTGGAAGAAATTGCGATGATTTTAAAAACCCGCGCCGACTTGTTAGGTGTAGAAACAGGGTTGAACCACACCGAAATTACCCGCACCAGCAAGTTGGTTAGCCAGCTTTGCAACATGCCTATTCAGCCCAATAAAGCCGTCGTCGGCGCCAATGCCTTTAGCCACTCCTCCGGTATCCACCAAGATGGCATGCTGAAAAACAAAAACACCTACGAAATTATGACGCCAGAGTCGATTGGTTTGGGCAAAAAAGCGCTTAACCTGACCAGTCGCTCCGGCCGTGCCGCGGTGAAAAGCCATATGGATAACCTTGGCTACAGCGAACAAGACTACGATTTAGACACCTTGTATCAGTCATTCTTACAGCTGGCGGATCGCAAAGGTCAGGTATTCGATTACGATTTAGAAGCCTTGATGTTCTTCAATAATCTTAAAGAAGAGGACGACTTTTATAAGCTGAACTATTTGGGCGTGCAATCGGGCAGCTTAATGGCAACCACCAGCATCAAGTTGCAATGTGGCGATGAAGAGAAGCACGAAGCAGCCACTGGCAACGGCCCCGTCGATGCGCTGTATCAGTGTATTTACCGCATTACCGATTATGATATTGAGCTGGATAAATTTGATCTGACCGCCAAAGGGGAAGGGGAAGATGGCCTCGGCCAAGCTGACATCATTGCCAACTACAAGGGTCGTAAATATCACGGCACCGGGGTGTCAACCGACATCATCGAGGCCTCAGGCGAAGCGTTATTGCATGTGATCAATGCCATCTATCGCGCCGACAAAATCGCTCAGATTAAGGAACAATCCCACTTGAAACAGGAGACAGTATAACCATGGCCAGCGCACACCAGATTGCACTCTTACCCGGCGACGGTATCGGCCCCGAAGTCATGACGCAAGCCGAGAAGGTGCTTGATGCAGTTAGCGAGCGATTCTCACTCACTTTGGAGCGTCAGCATTATCCGGTGGGGGGAGCCGCGATTGACGCCCATGGCTCGCCGCTGCCCGAGCAGACCTTGGCGGGATGTGAAAAAGCCGATGCGATTTTATTTGGTTCAGTGGGCGGCCCAAAGTGGGAGCATTTACCGCCCACTGAGCAACCGGAGCGCGGTGCCTTGCTGCCGTTACGCAAGCACTTTGGTCTTTTTTGTAATTTGCGTCCGGCGCAAATCCATACCGGTCTCGAAGGCTTTTGCCCACTGCGCGCCGATATTGCCGACCAAGGCTTTAACATCGTGGTGGTGCGAGAGCTGACCGGCGGGATTTATTTTGGTGAGCCCAAAGGGCGCGAAGGCGAAGGCCGCGAGGAAAAAGCGTTTGATACCGAGGTTTATCATCGCTATGAAATTGAGCGTATCGCCCGTATCGCCTTCCAGTCGGCTCAGTTGCGTAACAAGCAAGTGTGCTCAATCGATAAAGCCAATGTGTTGCAAAGCTCGATGCTGTGGCGTGAAGTCGTGGAAGAGGTGGCCAAGGACTATCCAGATGTCCACTTAAGCCATATGTATATCGACAACGCCACCATGCAGCTGATTAAAGACCCATCGCAATTTGATGTGATGCTGTGCTCGAATATTTTCGGCGATATCATCTCCGATGAGTGCGCCATGATCACCGGCTCAATGGGCATGCTGCCATCCGCGAGTTTGAACGCGAGTAAATTTGGTTTGTATGAGCCCGCCGGCGGCTCTGCCCCCGATATCGCGGGGAAAAATATCGCCAACCCGGTCGCACAAATTCTCTCCGCCGCGTTGATGTTGCGCTACTCGTTAGGCGAAGAAGACGCAGCCTGTGCGATTGAGCATGCAGTCAGCCAAGCACTGGCGGCCGGTGAGCTGACCGCCGATCTGGCAGGCAACCATCCTGCATTGAGTACTGAACAAATGGGCGATCGTATCGCCGCCTATATCCGCCAAGGCGCAGAATAATTACCCGTAAGGATACGAGCTATGTCGAATGCAAACACTCAGCAAGGCGCCAAGACCTTGTATGAAAAAATCTATCAAGCCCATGTGGTCACCGAGCAGCCGGGTGAAGCGCCACTGCTGTATATCGATCGTCATTTGGTGCACGAAGTAACCTCACCACAAGCCTTTGATGGCCTGCGGGAAAAAGGGCGTCCGGTGCGCCAAGTGAGCAAAACCTTCGCTACCATGGATCACAATGTCTCCACCGAAACCAAAGACATTCACGCGTCAGGAGAAATGGCGCGCATCCAAATGGAGACGCTAGCCAAAAACTGCGACGAATTTGGCGTCACCCTGTACGACCTAAATCACCCTTACCAAGGCATTGTCCATGTGATGGGCCCTGAGCTTGGCATTACCCTGCCCGGCACCACCATCGTCTGTGGTGATTCGCACACCGCGACGCATGGCGCCTTCGGCTCTCTGGCCTTTGGTATTGGCACCTCAGAAGTCGAACACGTACTCGCCACCCAAACGCTTAAGCAATCCCGCGCCCGCACGATGAAAATTGAAGTCACGGGCAAAACTGCCCCCGGGATCACCGCCAAAGATATTGTTCTAGCGATTATTGGTAAAGTCGGCCACGCAGGCGGCACCGGACATGTGGTGGAGTTTTGTGGGGACGCGATCACCGCCTTGTCGATGGAAGGACGCATGACGGTCTGCAACATGGCCATCGAATTAGGCGCCAAAGCTGGCCTGATCGCGCCGGATGACACCACCTTTGCCTATTTAAAAGACAAGAAATTTGCTCCTAAAGGCGAGCAATGGCAGCAAGCGGTCGCTTACTGGCAAACTTYGCACTCGGACGCCGATGCACAGTTTGATCGCGTGGTCACCCTCGATGGCAGTCAAATCCATCATCAAGTTACTTGGGGCACTAACCCCGGCCAAGTGGTCAGTGTGCATGATACCGTGCCTGCCCCTGAGACAATGACCGATCCGATTGAACGCCACTCAGCAGAGCGCGCGCTAAAATACATGGGACTGACACCGGGACAAGCCATCAACCAAATCAGCATTGATAAGGTCTTTATCGGCTCTTGCACCAACTCACGGATTGAAGACATGCGCGCGGCCGCCGCGGTCGCCAAAGGGCGACGCGTGGCAGATAGCGTCCATGCCATGGTGGTGCCTGGGTCCGAGCAAGTGCGCGCCCAAGCAGAGCAAGAGGGGCTGGATGTGATTTTCCGCGACGCTGGCTTTGAGTGGCGCTTACCCGGCTGCTCAATGTGTTTGGCGATGAACAACGATCGCTTGGGCCCCAAAGAGCGCTGCGCGTCCACCAGCAACCGTAACTTTGAAGGCCGCCAAGGCCGTGAAGGCCGCACCCACTTGGTCAGCCCGGCGATGGCCGCCGCCGCTGCTATCGCGGGTCATTTTGTCGACGTTAACCAATTATAAGGAGGCCTTATGTCAGGCATACACACTCACACCGGCATTGTTGCTCCATTGGATGCGGCGAACGTCGATACCGATGCGATCATTCCCAAACAGTTTTTGCAAAAAGTCACCCGTACTGGCTTTGGTCAGCACCTGTTTCACGATTGGCGCTTTTTAGACGATGCGGGCAAGCAACCGAACCCCGAGTTTGTGCTTAACCAAGCGCGCTACCAAGAGGCAAGCGTGCTACTCACCCGCGAGAATTTTGGCTGTGGCTCGTCACGCGAACATGCCCCCTGGGCGCTGGATGATTACGGCTTTAAAATGATTATCGCCCCCAGTTTTGCCGATATTTTCTATGGCAACTGTATCAACAACCAAATGGTGCCGGTGACCCTTGAAGAAGGCCAAATCGATGCTTTATTTGCGTATGTAGCCGAAAATGAAGGCGCGACGGTAACCCTGGATTTGCCCGCCCAAACCATTCGAGCCGGTGAGCACTGCTTTAGCTTCCAAATGGATGATTTTCGTCGTCATTGCCTGTTGGAAGGCTTAGATAGCATTGGCCTAACCCTACAGCACGATGCTGAGATCTCGCGCTTTGAGCAGCGCATCCCGGACTTTTTGTCATAAATCCCCGCTTTAGCCCACTCCACCAATAAGCGCGATCCTCGCCGCGCTTATTGGTCAAGCCCCACTTTTTTCCATTCACCATGAAACCAACAACGCATTTGCTTGGTCTAGTCTGAAAAGAAGGCTTGCTGAAAATAAGGACGGGCAATGCAAAAACGTTTGATACTTCTATTCTGTTTGGTTTTTCCGCTGTTTAGCCAAGCGGCCCCCAAAGCAGAGTATTGGGCGATGTGGGATGCCCATAACCCTGACAGCCAGGCAACCTTCACTCATCACACTTGGCAAGTATTGCTCGATAAGTATTTGCAGCCTCAGGGGCAGCACACCTTATTTAACTATGCGGCGGTCACCGACGCTGACAAGAAAGCCCTCGATCATTATATCCGCATGCTCACCGCGCGCGACCCGCGCACCCTGACCAAAAACGAGCAATACGCGTATTGGGTCAACCTTTACAATGCGGTCACCGTAAAACTGATTATCGCCGAGTACCCGGTCAGTTCCATCACCAAACTCGGTGGGCTATTTAGCTTTGGACCTTGGGATGATGAGGTGGTCACGGTGGCAGGTGAACCCCTTACCTTGAATGATATTGAGCACCGCATTCTGCGCCCACTATGGCAAGATCCGCGTACCCACTATGCGGTTAACTGTGCCAGTTTGGGTTGTCCAAACCTGCAACCTAAGGCCTTCCAAGCAAACGCGCTTGAGGCACAGCTCGAACAAGCGGCCTATCGTTTTATTAATAGCGACAAAGGGGTAAGTCAGCAAGGCGATCAATGGCAGCTTTCTTCTATCTATGAGTGGTTTGAGGCTGATTTTGGTGGCGATAAGCAAGGCGTGATCGCTCACATAAACCAGTATCGCGATATTCCATTGCCACAAGAGGCAACATTGGAATACGACTACAACTGGGACCTTAACCAACTCGCTGACTAAAAGGCTTGGTTAACCCTAAGCCAATCAGTACAATGGCTTGGTACTCATTGGGGAGCCTCATGGCTGAGATTGCGCACCGCGCTAGACCCATCGAACCTGATCCAGCTAACACTGGCGTAGGGATTGAGACTTGATGTTGCCATCAACTTGCCTCAACACCCACGCCCAACTTAGGAGCGTGCTGTGAAAGTTTTTACCTCTGTTCTCACTCTGATTTCTCTGTCGCTGTTATCACTCAGTGCCCGCGCCGTGGACCCACTCACCGTGTATACCTATGACTCCTTTATCGCCGAATGGGGCGCAGGGCCCAAAATCAAAGCCGAATTTGAAAAACAGTGCGATTGCCAACTGGAATTCGTGTCTCTCGATGATGGCGCCGCTTTGCTCAATCGCCTACGCATTGAAGGGGAAACCACCCAAGCCGATATCGTACTCGGGATGGATACCAATTTAATGAAAGAAGCCGAGCGCAGCGGCATTGTCGCTGAGCATGCGGTCAATACTGAGCGCCTGCAAGTGCCTGGCGGGTGGGACAACAACTACTTTATCCCTTACGATTACGGCTATTTTGCCTTTGTGTATGACACTACCCGCTTGCTCGATCCGCCCAAAAGCCTCAAAGCCTTGATTGAAGAGCGCGACGATATCAGTGTGATTTACCAAGATCCGCGCGTCTCAACCGTCGGCCAAGGCTTAATGCTCTGGATCCAAAAAGTGTATGGCGATGATAACCAACAAGCATGGCGCGAACTGGCTGACAACACCATTACCGTGACCAAAGGCTGGACCGAGGCGTACAACATGTTCCTTAACAAAGAAGCCGACATGGTGCTTTCTTATACCACTTCACCGGCCTATCACCGGGTTGCCGATGAGGACGACCGCTTTGCCGCTGCCATGTTTGAAGAAGGCCACTACATGCAAATCGAAGTGGTGGCAAAATCAGCCTACACGGATCAACCGGAACGTGCAGACGCGTTTTTACAATTTATGCTCAGTGATGCAGCTCAGTCTGTGCTCCCAACCACGCAGTGGATGTATCCGGTAACCGATGTCAACCTGCCTGATGCCTTCTACACCTTAGACAAGCCGGAGGAAAGCCTGCTATATCAGCCTGATGAAGTGATGGGCAATCGCCAGCAATGGGTGCGTGACTGGCAAACCGCGCTGGTTGAATAGCCAAGATGCTCAACCCTTCTCGAACCTGGCCGGGCAGTATGGCGGCCAGCTTAGTCGTGGTTTTGATTGGCAGCGCACTCTGGGCGCTGTTCTCTCACAGCCACGACCTAGTGCTCACCGCGTTGTGGCAAGATACCTACCTGCGCCATGTCACCTACTTTAGCTTTAAGCAGGCGACCTTATCTGTGATGCTCAGCGTTGGGCTTGCGATACCCGTCGCCCACGCCCTGTATCGCCGGCAGTTTCCAGCCAAGGCATGGCTGCTTAAGCTATTTGCCATGACCTTGGTGCTACCGGTATTGGTGGGGGTATTTGGACTGGTTGCCATCTATGGCCGCAGCGGCTGGATTGCGCAAGCCTTCGCGCACTTTGATGCGACGATGCCGTTTTCTATTTATGGTTTAAGTGGCATTTTGCTCGCGCATGTGTTTTTTAATCTGCCATTTTCCGCCCAACTCATGGTGCAAGCGTTAGAGGGGATCCCCGCTGATCAACGTCGTCTTGCTACCCAGCTAGGGCTGAAAGGCTGGCAGCGCTTTAAGCATTTAGAATGGCCGTATTTACGCCAAAGCTTGCCTCATATCGTCGGGCTGGTGTTTATGTTGTGCTTTACCAGCTTCGCCACCGTGATGGCACTGGGCGGTGGGCCGAAAGCCACCACAATAGAGCTGGCCATTTACCAAGCCATTCATTTTGATTTCGATTTACAAACGGGTGCTGTCCTTGCGCTTTGGCAAATGCTGTTATGTGGCGCCATCGCATTTACCGTGCAAACTTTGACGCGCCCGCTGCCGAGTACGCCCAGTGAAGTGCTGCCTCTTCCCGCCTCTTTGGATAGCCGAGCCGCCAAATGCTGGGACGCGATGGCGCACTGTGGCAGGCGACACTGCACTCCCTCGCCATTGCCTCAGGGGCAACCAGCTTTGCCTTTGTGCTTGCAGCCGCAGTGATCCTCGCTAGCCGCCACTGGCGCTTACACGGACGCAAAAAACAGGCGGATGGGATAGAAACGCTAGGAGCCATTATCCTGGTGGTCCCGAGCATCGTGCTCAGCACCGGGCTTTTTTTGCTGTTTCGCCAGTTTAGCGACGTATTCAGTTTAGCGCTGTGGCTAGTGATGGCGGTGAACGCCCTGATGGCGCTGCCTTATCTCATAAAAGTATTAAGTGCCCCCGCGTTTCAGGTTGCCCAGTCTTACCATAATCTGTGCGCCACCTTAGGCGTAAGAGGCATCACGCGTTTACGTCTGATCGAATGGGACTGTTTACGTGCACCGATTGCACGCGGTGTCGCGGTGAGTTTTGTGTTATCGATGGGTGATCTCAGTGCGATAGCCCTATTTGGCAGCCAAAACTTTCAAACCCTGCCCCTGTATTTATTTCGCTTAATGGGCAGTTACCAAATGGAAGCCGGTGCTGCTGCAGCGATGCTGTTACTGCTCACCAGCTTGGGATGTTATGCCCTGCTTACGCGCCTTATCCAATGGAGACACGCATGTTAACGCTTTCCAATGTCCATTACCGTTACCAGCAAGATTGGATGATCTTTGATGCCAAGATAGCGCCGGGGGAGATTGTGGCTGTGCTCGGCCCAAGCGGGGCGGGAAAGAGCACCTTGTTATCCTTGATTGCCGGGCTGATCGCGCCAGATAGTGGCGAGATCACCATTGATGGCAAGCCCGTCACCACGACGCCCGCCCACCAGCGACCATTGTCTATCTTGTTTCAAGAGCACAACGTCTTTACTCACTTGTCGGTATTCGACAATATGGCCATTGGCTTGTCGCCATCACTGAAACTCACCGCTTCCCAGCGTGACAGCATTCACCAGGCGGCCCACGCCGTGGGTTTAAATGACTATCTGCCACGTCTGCCCGGTCAACTATCAGGTGGCCAACGCCAACGCATCGCCTTGGGTAGAAGCATCGCACGTAACCAGCCTTTATTGCTGCTCGATGAGCCCTTTTCAGCGCTCGACCCTGCGCTAAAAAAGGATATGCTGGCATTGGTCAAGCGTACCGCCCAAGCACAAGGCACGACGGTGGTAATGGTCACTCACCATCCCGAAGATGCCCAAGCCATTGCCTCTCAGTTTCTTTATCTCGATGAGGGACAAGTTCGTCTTCATCGTCCAATTGAAGCGCTCAATCATCCGCCAGAAATGATGCAAGGTTACATGGGCACCGCTGACGATTCGTTTTGGGTGGCATCCCCCTGATAGGCTTCTATACTAAGGAAAACACGGTAGATTCCAAGGAGGCGTCCTGTGGCCGCCAGCAGTATCCAGATTCTCGACTCGATCGTCGACTTTACCGCTAAAACGGAAGTCGACGCGATTACTAAGAGCTTGCTGACCTCGATTACCGAGCTTACTCCGGTTGGCGAAGTCGTACTGCTTGATTACTGCGATGATATGCAGCCTGCCTTTACCGTACTCGGCACCAACGACAACAGTGCGTTTCAGCAAGAGAATATCCATCAAATTGACGCACTTTTGGCAGAGTGCCTTGCGTCCCAAGCGGTTATTCAACACCACACTCATGATCATGTATTGATTGCCGTTCCCATCTATTATGAGAAAGAAGATGGGGTCAGCAGTATTTTGTGCGGCCGCGCCAAAAGCCTTAGCCAAGATCAACGTGCTTTGGTGGCCGGACTCACGCGCATTTATGAGAACTACCAGCAGATTATTATGGCGAGCGAACGTGACAGCTTTACCAGCTTATTTAATCGTAAAGTCTTATCTAAAAAGCTGGATCTGATATGTGATCGCTTAGCGCAAAGCGAGGCGACGCCAAACAGTGACGCTGACAGCGCTCTCTCACCTTGGGTGTGCATTTTCGATGTCGACCACTTTAAGCAGGTCAATGACAATTTTGGTCATGTGTTTGGTGACGAGGTCATCTTGTTACTGGCTTCACTAATGCGCCAGAGCTTCTCTTCACAAGACACCTTGTTCCGGTATGGCGGCGATGAATTTGTAGTGCTATTTCAGCCCTGCTCGCGGGCCATGGCCGAACAAAAGGCCAATGCCTTTATTGCCAATGTCAACGCGCGAGACTTTGGTGCCGCCCAAACCGTGACCATTTCCATGGGCGCGACACGGATTGAACATGGACAGCTGAGCACCAGCGTCATCTTAGGCTACGCCGATCAGGCGCTTTATCACGCTAAACAAAATGGCCGTAACCAGGTCGCTTTTTATGATGATTTACTGCAGTCTGGGGTGGTCAAAACCTTTGTCGCCGAGGACGATGTTGAATTGTTTTAGGCAATGGATGAAGGTGGCGGCCTGATAACCGCCACCTGATATCAGCTATAAATTCTCTTCGGCAAACTCAGCCAAGCGACTGCGCACCACGCCATTGAGGTACACACACGCACTGCCTTCAAAGTTTTTAAACCGCTCAACAATATAGGTCAGCCCAGATGTCACTGGGGTCAAATACGAAGAATCGATTTGCGCCAAGTTCCCCGAGCACACCAACTTGGTCCCCTCCCCACACCGAGTAATAATGGTTTTAAGCTGAGAGGCGGTGAGGTTTTGGCACTCATCCAAAATCACGAACGCGTTTTGAATCGAGCGGCCACGCATAAAGTTAATCGATTTAAACTGCAGATTCGCTTTCTCCATGATGTAACGCATCGAGCCATCGGTGCACTCATCGTGCATGTGCAAGGCTTCTAGCGTATCGGTCACGGCTCCTAGCCAAGGCAACATTTTCTCTTCTTCGGAGCCCGGCAAAAAGCCAATTGACTCGCCAATATCTGGGGTATTGCGGGTTACGATGATTTTATCGTACATCCCTTTTTCTACCACCTGCTCAAGCGCGGCGGCCATCGCCAGAATGGTTTTACCACAGCCTGCCGGACCGGTGAGGATCGCCAAGTCGATACTCGGATCGAGCAACGCATCCATCGCCATCCCTTGGTAGATATTTTTCGGTTTCACATCCCACGCAGCGCGATGCATCAATCGCTCTCGGCTCAGATCTTTAATCACCGCTTTATCGCCATCAATGGCTTGCACACGCGCGGCAAAATCGTCACTGTCATCTAACAGGTATTGGTTAACAAACGGCGTATCGAGAAGCTCTGACGGCAACGTATGTAGGGTCTCTGTGCCATAGGCTTGACTATTACATTCTCCCACTTTATCCCAAAAGCTGCCTGCAAATTGATGGAAACCTTTGGTTAGCAATCGCACATCATCAATCAGCTGATCGGTGCGGTAGTCCTCCACATACATCACCCCCGCCCCTTTGGCGCGCAAGCGCATATTGATGTCTTTGGTCACCAATACCACTTTGCGGGGTGAGCGCTTAGTTTGCAGGTACAACACCGCATTGAGTATGCGGTTATCACCCGCTTTATCGGCAAAGGCATGGACGGTTTCTTTGATCTCAAAATCAGCGAGGATCGACACCGCCCCTGTCGCATCGCCTTTGCCAACGGCAATGCCCTCGCCAATTTCGTCAGGAGTGGCCTCTTTAAAAATATCTTCCAGCGCACGGATCGCCACACGCGCATCCCGTGAAACATCGCGTTTGCTATCTTTAATCCGGTCAAGTTCTTCGAGGACAGTCATGGGGATCACGACATCGTGTTCTTGGAAAGAGTAAATCGAGAAAGGCTCGTGGAGGAGAATATTAGTATCAAGTACAAACAGCTTCCGGTCGGCGTCGCCCATAGGCACCTCCTGTATCGGCAGTTCACTGTCGGTGACAGCGCTTAAAATAAGCGTAGACCTGGCCGTTGGGATGCGCCCAACTTGTTTTACTGCGCCAGCTCACGCTTTTATCTTTGCCGTCACTTGATGACGTTTGTATGTCAATCTACCTCTTTGCCACTATTGATTGAGTTTCATCGTGACCCTCCTCACAAGTTCGAGTACTATTGGCGGCCAATTTTTTCAGTGCCACACTGAATAGCAGAGTATTTAAACGGTGCCGTCGTCAACGGCGCCGCGTCTTTCGACAATCGAGTTAATTCAGAGGTTTTCCCTTATGTCATTTGCGCTTGGACAACGTTGGATCAGTGATACGGAGCATGATCTTGGACTCGGCACCGTGGTGTCCGTTGATGGCCGTACCGTGACCCTAATGTTTCCTGCTAGTGATGAAACACGGCTGTACGCCAGCCATGATGCGCCCGTGACTCGGGTGATGTTCAACCCCGGCGATGAGGTAGAAAGTCACGAGGGCTGGACCATGACCGTCTCGCGCATTGAAGAAAACGATGGGGTGTTGACCTATTACGGCCAGCGTACCGACACAGGGGAAGATGAGGTCGCACTGCGTGAGATCTTACTCAGCCACCAAATTCGCTTCAACAAGCCGCAAGACAAACTGTTTGCTGGCCAGCTCGATCGTATGGACCGTTTTGCCCTGCGTTATCGCGCGCTGACCAATCAGCACCAGCAACTGCGCAGCCCATTACGCGGTTTAACCGGCATGCGTGCTGGCCTGATCCCCCATCAGCTTTACATTGCCCATGAAGTCGGTCGTCGTCATGCACCGCGCGTACTGCTCGCCGATGAAGTGGGGTTGGGGAAAACCATTGAGGCAGGGATGATCATCCACCAGCAAGTGCTGGCGGGTCGCGCGGAACGTGTACTGATTGTGGTGCCCGAAACCTTACAGCATCAGTGGCTGGTGGAGATGATGCGCCGCTTTAATCTGCATTTCTCGATTTTCGATGAAGAGCGCTGTGTGGAGGCTTTCGCCGACGCCCCCAACCCCTTTGATACCCAACAGTTGGTGTTGTGCTCACTGGAGTTTCTGCGCAAAAACCGCCGCCGGGTGGAACAAGTGTGTGATACCCACTGGGATTTATTGGTGGTCGACGAAGCCCATCACCTCACTTGGGCTCCCGATGCGCCGAGCCGCGAATATCAAATTATTGAAAGCATCGCTGAGCACACCCCTGGCGTATTGCTGCTCACCGCGACACCAGAGCAATTGGGCCAGCAAAGCCATTTTGCCCGCTTGCGCCTGCTCGACCCCGATCGCTTCTATGATTACGACGCCTTTGTTGAAGAAGCTCAACAATACGCGCCCGTGGCTGAGGCGGTGGAAGCGCTGCTGGACGATACGCCACTGACCGACGCGGCACAAGCTGGGATACGTCAGCTATTGCAACACGAAGATCTGTCAGCACGTTTGGCCCAAGTGCACAGTGACGACGCAGAAGAAAACGCCCAGGCGCGCCAACAGCTGATTGATGATCTGATGGACCGCCATGGCACTGGACGCGTCTTGTTCCGTAACACCCGAGCGGCCATTAGCGGCTTCCCCAGCCGCCGCCTGCATATGCATCCACTGGCGCTACCCAGTCAATACCAAACCGCCATGCGGGTCGCCGGCATGATGGGCAGCACCGGCTCAAGCGAACAAAAGGCAGTGCAAAACCTATACCCAGAAGATATCTATCAACAGTTTGAAGGGGATAGCGCGAGCTGGTGGGGCTTTGATCCACGTATTGATTGGCTGTTGGATTACCTAAAAGCCCACCGCAGCGAGAAGGTGCTGATTATTTGCTCGCGGGCGCAAACCGCACTGACCCTAGAGCAAGCGCTGCGAGAGCGCGAAGGTATTCGCGGAACTGTATTCCATGAAGGGATGTCAATTGTTGAGCGTGACAAAGCCGCGGCTTACTTTGCCCAAGAAGAGGGGGGCGCGCAGGTCTTGATCTGCTCAGAAATTGGCTCGGAAGGGCGCAACTTCCAATTCGCCCATCAGCTAGTGATGTTCGACTTACCGATGAACCCCGATTTACTTGAGCAGCGTATCGGCCGTCTTGACCGTATTGGCCAGACGCAAGATATTGCCGTTCATGTCCCGTATCTTGAAGGCACCGCTCAGACCATTTTGGCGCGCTGGTATCACGAAGGCTTAGACGCGTTTGAAGATACCTGCCCCACCGGCCGCGCGGTATTTGAGCAATATGGCGAGACCTTGTTAACGCTGCTCGCGGCCAATCAACAGGATGACGCGCTGTCGGCGCTGATCAGTGACAGTGCAGTAATGAATCAGCGCTTAAAAGCAGAAATGGAAGAAGGCCGAGATAAGCTCCTCGAAATGCACTCTCACGGTGGGGAAGCCGCTAACCAACTGGCAAACACCATTGCCGAGCAGGATGGCGACACTAACTTGGTCACTTTCACCTTGGGGCTGTTTGATACCATCGGAGTTAACCAAGATGACAAAGGCGAGAATGCCTTGGTGGTCAAACCGTCTGAACACATGATGGTACCCAGCTATCCAGGACTGCCTGCCGATGGCTGCACCATTACCTTTGACCGCGATACCGCATTGAGTCGCGAAGATGTTCAGTTTGTATCTTGGGAGCACCCGATTGTTCGAGGGGGCATTGATTTGCTGCTGAGCGAAAACATCGGCACTACCGCGGTATCACTGCTCAAAAACAAGTCACTGCCGGTAGGCACGCTGTTTGTCGAGCTTATCTACACCATTGACGCCCAGGCGCCGAAATCGAGCGGTATCCACCGCTTTTTACCGCAAACGCCCGTGCGATTGCTGCTTGATGCCAACGGCAATGATCTGTCCACCAATGTCGAGTTTGAAAGCTTCCATCGCCAGCTCAGTCCGGTAAATCGCCACCTCGGCAGTAAAATGGTTAACTCGGTACAAAGCCAGATCCACAACCTGATTGAGAAAAGCGAACCACTGGCAGAGAAAGCCCTCGGCGAGATCCAAACCCGGGCGCACCAAGAAATGGAAAGCGAGCTCCAACAAGCCTTAGCGCGTTTAGAAGCACTCAAAACGGTCAATCCGAATATTCGTGATGATGAGCTAGACGCATTACGCGAGCAGATAAGCACCTTGTCGCACCATATTCAGCACGCTCAAATTGAGCTTGATGCGCTGCGCCTTGTTGTGGTTAGCCACCAATAAACCAAAGTGAGACGGGGCCTGATGGCCCCGATAACCCTATGGCAATGACTGAATACCATCCACCGACGGATCCTTGGTTAGATATCCTCTATCAAGACACGGATCTGGTGGTGATCAATAAACCCAGTGGCTTGCTGGCCAATCCTGGTCGCAATCCAGAGCATTACGACAGCGCATGGTCGCGGGTGAAAGCCGAATTTCCCTCCGCCGAGCTGGTTCACCGCTTAGACATGTCCACCTCAGGCGTGATGGCCTTTGCTGCCCATAAGGAAGCAGAGCGCAATCTTAAAGCGCAGTTTCGCGACCGCATCCCCACCAAGTTGTATTATGCGGAAGTATGGGGACAACCAGAAAGCCATGAAGGCATTATCGACCTGCCGTTGATTTGTGACTGGCCCAACCGCCCGCGCCAAAAAGTGTGTTTTGAGCATGGTAAGCCCTCGCAAACGCACTATCGCTGCTTACACACCTTCTCCCTGACCAGTTTGATGGCTTTGTACCCACTGACTGGGCGCTCTCACCAGCTTCGTGTCCACATGCAGTCTTTGGGGCATAGCATTGTCGGCGATGAGTTTTATGCTTGCCCAGACGCGCTCGCCTATACCCATCGACTGCATCTTCATGCTGCCGAGCTTAGCCTTTTGCATCCAGCGACCGGAGAAACCATGCATTTCCAAGCTCCCTGTGATTTTTATCCCCAGATGCCCAATAACCGCTTGGCGAGTGACTATCAATTGGCCGCACCGCTTACAGCCACAAAGGCGGACGCACAAACCAGCTAGCTGAAACCATTGCACAAACTCGCGATATCTCGCACCCTAGAGCCATGGATTGAGACACGGAGATCAACATGGCTCAGCACCACCCCGTCAATATCGTCTTTCTCGACCGCAATACTATCCCAGCGCATATTGTCCTGCCTGCGCCCCAGCATCCGCATCGCTGGCAAGCCTACGATGAAACGCAACCCAGCGATGTGATCGCGCGCTTACAACACGCTGATATCGCCATAACCAACAAAGTGGTGATCGATGAGACGGTGCTTGCCGCCTGTCCTAACCTCAAACTGATTGCGGTGGCTGCCACTGGGGTAAACAATGTCGACTTAGCCGCCTGCCAAGCCCGTGGGGTACAGGTGTGCAACGTACAAGGTTACGCCACTCAGTCGGTACCTGAGCATGTCGTCGCCATGATTTTTGCCCTTAAGCGACAACTGCTCGGATACCACCAGGACGTACAAAACGGTGAATGGCAAAAGCAAGGACAGTTTTGCTTTTTCACTCATCCTATCGGCAGTGTGGCCGGCAGTACATTGGGGATCATTGGCAAAGGCGCATTAGGCGAGGCCGTCGCACAACTGGCGCGCGCCGTCGGCATGAAGGTGGTTTTTGCTGAGCACCGAGGGGCGCAGGCATGCCGGCCTGGCTATCTGCCTTTCGAACACGTGTTACGCCAAGCCGATGTGCTCTCCTTACATTGCCCACTCACCGATAACACCCGTCATCTTATCGACCAAGACACGCTGGCGTTGATGCCAGCGCATGCCATATTGATCAACACCGGACGTGGCGGCTTAGTCAACGAGGCCGCACTACTACAAGCACTGGAAAGCGGACAAATTGGCGGTGCTGGATTGGATGTGCTGAGTGAAGAGCCGGCCCCTGATACTCACCCGCTGATCGCAGCATCATTGCCTAACCTGCTGGTCACCCCCCATATCGCATGGGGCGCAGATGAAGCGGTTAACCGTCTCGCCAACCAACTGATGGATAACATTGATGGTTTTTTAAGCGGTTCGCCGCAACACACACTGATTGACTAGCGCACAAGCCCACTAAATATCGCGGGCTTTTTTCACCACATCGTAGGCTTTTTGGATCTCTTGCGCCTTTTCTTTGGCAAGCTCCATCATTTCTGGCGGCAAGCCTTTTGCCATCAATTTATCGGGATGATGCTCATTCATCAGCTTACGGTAAGCTTTTTTCACCTCCTGAGAGGAAGCCGACGCATCAACACCCAGCACATCATAGGCATCATCAATCTCACTTTGCCGTGGTGGTGCGCCCGGCCCATCGGTTTGATGCTGCCAGCCGCCTTGATAACCTTGGCTAAAGCGAAACGCGGCTTCTTGCATCCGTAACCGTTGCTCCAGTTGCTGCGGCGAAAAACCCAGTTTCTCAGCAATCACATAGAGTAGTTCCCGCTCTTTAGGATGCAGCTCGCCATCGGCAAACGCCGCTTGTATCTGCATTTCCAAAAAGACACGCGACAAATCACGCTGCCCCTGACTTAAGGTGCGAATACTACTGAGGGTCTCATCAAGCGGAAAGTCACTGTCTTTGCCCTCACGGAACGCCTGCTGGGCCAACTGCCTGGCTTCACCTTGCAGCTGCATTCGGTCCATAAATAAGCTGGCGAGACGTATTTCGTCCTGAGTGACTTGCCCTTTAGCTTTGGCGATATGCCCCATCACCGCAAAGGTACCGTGGAAAAAAACACGTTGCGCTTGCGGGCCTTGGGCACCAAAACCGCCGAAACGCGCGCGCTGTTTCGCTTTATCAAACTGATGACCTAAGAAAAGGCCAAGAAGAAAACCGATTGGGCCTCCCAACAATGTGCCGAGAATTGCACCAATTACCTTGCCATTTAGTCGCATGCCATGGTCTCATTGCTAGTTTCACACCCTGAACATTTACAGGTGATGCCGGGCGTAAATTGATTTATGATAATCGCATTTTGCAGCCAAAGCATACTGATGCGTTGCCTTCGTGTACACCACGCAATCAGATAAAACAGGAATGTCTTCTTCAATGTCACCGACTGCACGCAGCTTTTTAGCCACCATGATTAGCCTGGCCCTTTATGGCCCAGCCCTTGTTTTTGCGAATGCGGAAACATCCAGCGAACCTTGCCCCGATAGCGAGGCGCGCTGTATTCCAGCGAGTGAGCAAACCCAAGATGTGAACAATGCACCCATTCGCGTGGTGGCCGATCGCGCTGAAGCGCAAACCAATGAAAAAGCCATCTACAACGGCAATGTCGAGGTGACCCAAGGCCATCGTAAAATGACCGCGGATACCGCGACCTTGCGCGATCCAGAACGGATCGTCACCGCACAAGGAGATGTGGTGTTCAATGACGGCCAAATGATGGTGACGTCGGACTATTTACAAGCCAATTTAGAAAACGAAGACACCACGCTCAATAATGCCCAGTACAAGATGCTGTGTACGCCAGGGCGAGGGGAAGCTAAGCGGGTATTTAAAAACGGTACCACCTTCTACGAACTGGAAGATGGCACCTATACCACTTGCCCGGACGAGGACAAAAGCTGGCGTTTTTCTGCTTCTAAGATAGAAAAAGAAGATAGCAGCCTGTTTGCTGACCTTTATCATCCACGATTTGAGGTGATGAATGTGCCGGTTTTTTATCTGCCGTACCTGCGGGTGCCGGTCGAAGACGGTCGACTGACTGGCTTTTTATACCCCTCGGTCTCTTGGAGTGATCGCGACGGTATCGAGATGGAAACGCCATTTTATTGGAATATCCATCCGCAACTTGACGCCACGATCACGCCCAAATATATGTCGGAACGCGGCGTACAACTCAATACCAATGTTCGTTACCTTACCCCACTCGGCTCAGGCGCGTTGTACTCAGAATATTTGCCTGATGATCAGCGTCACCCAGACCTTGACGCACGCTGGGGCTTTAACTGGACACACAGCGGCGTACAAGGCCACTGGCGCTATCAAGCCGATTACAGCAAGGTCAGTGACATTTCCTACTTCCAAAACATTGACTCGGACGTGGGTAAACGAGAAGACAATACCTTGCTGCAAACCGGTGAAATCAGCTACCGCGGCTTAGATTGGAACAGCACTGTGCGTGTGCGGGACTTTCAACCGCTCACAGAAAACACCAGTGTGTATCGTTTGATGCCGCAAGTGGATTTTAACTACTACGCGCCGCAAGTGATGCCATGGTTGGACATCAGCGTCCCCGCACAATTTAGTGTATTTGCTAATGACCACCCCAATAAACCTGAAGCGACGCGCACGCATCTGGCGCCGACCTTGACCATGCCCTTCACGCGTCCTTGGTTTAATGCCACGGCCGAAGCGAGCATGCTCTACACCCATTACGATCAACGCTTTGACAATGCCATGCCAGATGCCGAGTCCACAGCGACCTTGAGTAAATCGGTGGAGCGTAAAATCCCAACCGTAAGATTGCATTCCGGCGTGGTACTAGAGCGTAACTTTTGGGCGATGGGGGGGCACTTTAGCCAAACCATTGAGCCTCAAGTGCAATATTTGTACATCAAAGACGTGGAACAAGGGGATATTTATAACCCGGTCAACTTCAGTGGCGGCGGTTACGATACCGCACGCTTACAAACCGACTACTATGGGTTATTCCGCGGCAATCAATTTAGCAGCATTGATTATATTAACCCGGCTAATCAGCTAACCTACGGGGCGACCACCCGTTTTTACGACGGTGGTTATAAAGAGCGACTCAACCTGTCGTTCGGGCAAATTTATTACTTTGATCAGCCCTCTAACCAAGACGCAGAAACCTTCGATTATTCGTCTTGGGCGCTCGAAGGGGAAGCCAATATTGATGACTACCTGTTTTTACGGGCATCCATGCAATATGACAGCAACCTCAGTGAAATGCAGTTTGGTAACGCGATTGCCGAGTATCGCCACCAACAATTCTACGCACAAACCAGTTATCGCTATGTGGCACAAGAATATATTGAGTCTACCTTGCCGAACCGAGATATCAGCGCACTCACCGATGATGGCCTGTCCCAAGCCGGGGTGGTCACGGGCTTCCCGCTATGGGGAGGCCTCAGTTTTAAAGGCCAATACTGGCGCGATCTCACTCAAGACGTGATGCTAGAAAACCAGTTTAGCCTGACCTATCGCTCTGATTGTTGGGTGGTCGGCTTGAGCTATAACGAGTACTTACTCTCACGCTCTGATATTAATACAGACCCAGAATACGACAATAACGTCACCCTCTCATTTAGCCTCCTAGGGCTAGGGGCTGATAGCGGCTTTAACTTCAGCACAGACTCAGGCAACGCCTTGGGTTATCGCAATCCTTTTGCGCTGAAGAACTAACCCGCTTTATTGTGGTCTGGACTGTTGAACCTATGAAAAGAAGTGGACAAAGCATGAACAAATGGAGTCACGCCCTCATCACTGGCGTTTTAGTGTTGCTGACCCCCTTAACGCAAGCGGCACCTCAAGAGCTGGATCGCGTGATCGCAGTGGTCAATGACGGCGTGGTATTACAAAGTGATATGGCGGCGATGCGTCGCACCGTTACCCTTAATGCCGCCAACAGCGATCGCGAATTACCGCCACAAGATGTGCTTGAAGAGCAAATGCGTGAGCGGCTGGTTATCGAGGAGCTACAACTGCAAGAGGCCAAACGTTTAGGGATCCAGATAGACGATAGCCAGTTGCAACAAGCAATCGAAAACATTGCTAAGGAGCAGTCTGTCAGTGTGCAAGCCCTGCGAGAAAAAATGGCCGAGCAAGGTGTCGCATGGGCACAATACCGTGAACAAGTGCGTCGTGAACTTACCATTTCCGAAGCACGTAACGCGCAAGTACGCCGCCGAATCAGTATTTTACCGCAAGAAGTCGAAACGCTTGCCAGCCAGTTAAATGAGCAAAAGATGCAAAAGGTAAAATACAAACTTTCGCATATTCAGCTCAAATTAGACGACGATGCCAGCAAAACTGAGCGTGAAAGCGTCAAAAAACAAGCTCACCGTCTCGTTGATACCCTGCGCCATGACGGTGATATCGCCGAGCTGGCGATGGAATACTCCAAAGGCCCTAAAGCGCTAGACGGCGGTGATTGGGGCTGGTTGCGCCGAGAGGAAATGCCGACTATTTTCGCCGACCAGATCACCAACCAAGGTAAAGGGGCAATCATCGGGCCGTTTAGAAGCGGGGTTGGCTTCCATATTCTCAAAATTGACGATGTACAAGGACTAGAAACTGTCGCCGTCACCGAAGTGAAAGCGCGTCATATCCTGATCAAACCATCGATCGTGCTGAGTGATAAAGGCGCGCAGAAAGAGCTCAACCAATTAACAGATCAAATCCGACGTGGTGAGCAAAGTTTTGCTGATCTCGCCAAGCAGTACAGCGACGATCCAGGCTCGGCAGTCAATGGTGGCGACCTAGGTTGGTCCACCACCGATGCCTATGTACCCGCCTTTAAGGCGAAAGTTGATGCCCTGCCAGAAGGCCAAGTCAGCGAACCGTTTAAAACCGTACATGGCTGGCATATCGTCGAAGTCACCGATCGTCGTGAAGTGGATAAAACCGATGCGGCTGTGAAAAATCGCGCTTACCGCATGCTATTCAATAGAAAGTTCAACGAAGAAGCGCAGGCCTGGCTGCAAGAGCTACGCGCAGGGGCTTACGTCGAGGTGATCACCGATGACAGCTGAGCGTATCGCGATTACGCCCGGAGAGCCTGCGGGCATCGGGCCTGATCTTGTCTTGGCCATGGCGCTTCATGCCTGGCCTCATCAGCTTGTCGCGGTCGCGAACAAGCAAATGCTGGCTGAGCGCGCCAAGCAATTAGGACTGGCTATCAGCTTGCGAGACTATGATCCCAGCACTGAGCCGCAAGCACACCAGGCGGGCGAGCTTATCGTCGCAGAGACGCCGATTGGTGCGGCGGTGACCCCTGGTCAATTAGATGAAGCCAACGGCCGCTATGTGCTCGATACCCTGACTCGCGCCGCGGAAGGAAACATGAGCGGTGAGTTTGCCGCGATTGTCACCGGCCCAGTTCACAAAGGGATCATCAACCGTGCAGGGGTGTCTTTTAGCGGCCATACGGAGTTTTTTGCCCAGCACGCCAATGTCAATCAAGTGGTGATGATGCTCGCCACTGAAGGGTTACGTGTCGCCTTGGTCACCACCCACATTCCCTTGGCCTATGTCTCCAAGGCCATCACCCGTGAGCGCTTGCACGATGTTATCGGCATTTTGCATCAAGACTTACGCGAGAAGTTTGCGATTGCACACCCTCGTATTTATGTTTGCGGCCTGAATCCTCATGCCGGAGAGGGAGGCTGTTTAGGCACAGAGGAAATCGACACCATTGAACCGGCCCTCGATGATTTACGCCAACAAGGGATGGATTTAGTCGGTCCCCTACCCGCGGATACGCTTTTCCAAGAAAAGTACCTGCAAGATGCCGATGCTGTACTGGCGATGTATCACGACCAGGGCTTACCTGTGTTAAAATTCAAAGGATTTGGGCGCTCAGTGAATATTACCTTGGGCCTGCCTTTTGTCAGAACATCAGTAGATCATGGTACCGCACTGGATTTAGCGGGTACCGGTACGGCGGATACAGGAAGCCTGCGGACGGCCATCTCCCACGCCATTGAATTAGTAGATAGCAAGCATGAGCGATAAAGTCCATCAAGGCCACCGTGCCAGAAAACGTTTCGGACAAAACTTCCTAAACGACCCATATGTCATCGATGGGATAGTGTCAGCCATTAATCCCCAATCCGGCGAGAATCTAGTTGAGATTGGCCCAGGCCTTGGCGCGCTCACCGAGCCCGTCACAGAGCAGGTCGACCACCTAAACGTGGTAGAGCTTGACCGGGATCTTGCCGCACGCCTACGCAGTCATCCATTTATGGGCCGTAAACTCACGGTGCATGAAGCCGATGCGATGGCCTTTGATTTTGCCGAGCTTGCCAAGCAAGGCCCGCTACGGATTTTTGGTAACCTGCCATACAATGTCTCTACGCCGTTAATGTTCCATTTGTTCTCTTTTGCCGACCAAGTGCAAGATATGCACTTTATGTTGCAAAAAGAAGTGGTGAATCGTCTCGCCGCTGGTCCTGGCACCAAAGCCTACGGGCGTCTTACCGTCATGGCACAATACTACTGCCAAGTGATCCCGGTATTGGAGGTACCACCGAGTGCCTTTAAGCCGGCACCGAAAGTGGACTCCGCGGTTGTGCGCTTAGTGCCACACAAAACCTTGCCACATCCAGTCACCAATTTGTCATGGTTAGAGCGCGTGTGTCGTGAAGGTTTTAATCAACGCCGTAAAACCATACGTAACTGTTTTAAATCATTGGTTAGTGTCGATACATTGACCGAGCTTGGTATCGACCCTAGCTTACGTCCTGAGCACATGACCTTGGCGCAGTTCTCCAGCTTGGCCAACTGGTTAGATGCCAATCACTCATCATAAACAGGAGCCTTGATTTGCAAGCCACCGAACAATCGCAATTCGAGATTCACGTCGCGACACAATATGTGGAAGACCAATCTGAGCCTGACAATGAGCGCTTTGTCTTCTCATACACGGTCACCATTGAAAACCGCGGCGATGCCCCTGCGCAACTCATGCGCAGAAAATGGCTCATTACCGATGCCAATGGTAAAGAGCTAGAAATAGAAGGAGAAGGCGTTGTCGGCGAGCAACCCAAGATTGCCGCGGGGGAAAAATACACCTACACCAGTGGCACCATCATCGAGACGCCTGTGGGTGTAATGCAAGGTTTTTATACCATGCAAGATCAAGACGATCAGTCGTTTAAGGTCGATATTGCACCGTTTCGTCTCGCGCTGCCAAACATTCTCCACTAATCCCAACAGGGAGGCATATGGCGACCTATCTTGTCGGGGATATCCATGGTTGTGAGCGCACATTACGTGCGCTTCTCACTCAGGTCGATTTTTCCCCAGATAAAGACATCTTGTACTCGGTTGGGGATTTGGTCGCACGCGGCCCCGACTCCCTCAGCGTGTTACGTTTCTTTTATCAGCTCGGGGACGCGGCGCGCGTCGTCTTGGGTAACCACGACTTGCACTTGCTGGCCGTTGCCCATGGTATAAAACCAGTTAAAGGCAAAGACAATACTCAGCCTATTCTTGATGCGCCAGATCGGGATCAACTCCTCGGCTGGTTGTCTCAGCAGCCGCTCCTGATGGATGTCGCCGCGCCAGACGGTGGCTTTTTGCTGGCCCATGCAGGCATCAGCCCGCAGTGGGACAAAAAGACCGCTGTCGCCTGTGCCAATGAGGTAGAAGCGATACTGCGCAGTAACGAGCAGCGCTGGTTGCTGGAAAACATGTATGCCGACAGCCCCGATCAGTGGGATCCAACACTCACTGGGCTTGCGCGCTATCGCTACATCATCAATAGCTTTACCCGCATGCGTTTTTGTTTCCCAGATGGTCGCCTGGACATGCAATGCAAGCTGCCACCTAGCCAAGCGGCTGACAGCGGTTTATTGCCTTGGTTTGAGGTGCCAGCGCGCCAGCCGCTTGACCAGTCGGTGGTGTTTGGCCATTGGGCGGCGTTAAATGGCACCATCCAGCCCAAGCTTTATGGGCTAGATACTGGGTGCGTATGGGGCGGCAAGCTCACGCTCCTTCGTTGGGAAGATAAAACCTGCTTTACGTTAGCGGCAGAAAATAGCGCCACTTAGGCACGATCCCAGACAGTAAAAGTGATGGGGTGGGCGTTTTTATCATCCACTGGATGTGAGCCGACCTCTGTTTTCTTCCACCCTTCTCCCCACTGCGGGAAGCGGGTATCGCCGTCGACGTCAAGATCAATAAAGGTAAGATACAAGCGGTCAGCACGGGGCAAAAATGCCTGATAAATGGTACCGCCACCAATCACCATGACCTCCTCATACTCGGCCACGGTTTTAAGCGCTTGTTCTGGCGAGCGCACGACAGTGACACCCTCTGGCTGATAGTCCGGGTCGCGACTGATCACAATGTTCGGTCGTTTGGGCAACGGACGACCAATTGACTCAAAGGTTTTGCGCCCCATCACCACAGGGTGACCAAGAGTAGTACGTTTAAACCACGCTAAGTCTGCCGGCAAATGCCACGGCATTTGGTTATTCTTGCCAATCACTCGATCGTTTGCCATCGCAGCCACTAAACTGACGCGCATTACAGGTACCCTTTTCTTCAAATCACTGGTCGGCGACGATAAAACAATAACCCTGGCATCGCAAGGCCAATGGCCAGTGCCGAGAGAATGAACCCCGCGGTGGTCAGGTTTTCAATAAGGCTCGCCCATAAAGCAGGGCTATAGCCTTGATTGTTGATGGTTACCAACGCAATCATCGCTTTAAACGCGTAAACGCCTGGGATCATCGGGATAATTGCCGCCACGGTAAACACCTTGGGATGCGCCAAAAAGCGCTGCGACCAGTACACACCTAAAAAGCCAATCGTGGTCGCGCCTGCCAGCGTGGCCCATTCAATGGCGACCCCGGATTCCATCAGCACAAAGCGCAAACCATGGCCGACCGCACCGCCATAGGCACAGTATTTGAGCGCCTTAACCGGTACATTAAACACTAATGCAAACCCCACCGCGGGGATCATGGCAAAGAACATATCTTCCAGTAAGGCGAGCAATAAACTCATAACCATCCCYATGCCCCCACAAGACTCATGGCACCAACAATACCCAGCGCTGTTGCCAAGGTGAGCAAGGATGCCATCGTCCAACGAGCGATCCCCATATCGACAAAGCCTTTGACCATGTCTGWTACCGCGTTTATCAACGGATAGCCGGGGACGAGCATTAAGACTGATGAGGCCATGATAAGGAAGGGTTCGTTACCCCAATCCATTATCGTGCCCACGCTGGATATCAAGGTGGTGACCATCGCGGTGACCGCGAAAGTGAGAAGCGGATTAAAGTGACGGTGGGCAATCAGTTGGCGCACTCGCATGCCGGTTGCAGACGCGATAAACGTGAGTGCAAACACCACGGCATCGCCGCCCGCTAATCGACTGAAAGCCGCACATGACAAGCCTATCATTCCCACCACCAGCCAAGGTGGATAGCGAAAGGGCTCGATCCGACTTAAGCGCTTGCGCACCGCCAAAGCATCGAGGATCCCTTTCTCGGCCAAAATGACCGTGCGTTGGATATCGGTCACCACTTTCATGTTGATCCCGCGATCGGGGCAACGTCTGGCGGTGGTGATACAATGACCTTGACTGAGCGTGGTGACTACCAAAGAACTCGCCGATAACGCCAGCTCAACGCTATCGAGTCCTAGAGCACGTCCTAAGCGAATGCTTACATCACTGACCAGCTTACTTTCCGCGCCATGCTGTAACAGTCGCTGCCCGACTTCAATCACTAAACGCGATATAGCACGCTGCTCTGGCTCGGTTAACCGCTTTCCCACCTTAAAAATCCCTCTTACATTGCGCCTATCTGCTCGCAGTATTCACCACCGACTCGCCACGGTCTTTGATGCAAATAAAGTTGCGATCAGATTATCGCCAAATCGGACATAAAAAAAGCCGCTACAGACGTAACGGCTTTTTAGGATTAAGGCTTGTAGATGATCTCGACGTCGTAGTCGTCTTCGTTCCAATCATCCCAATCATCGTCGTCATCGCTTTGATTGAGCTGCTGTTCGTGGTGATCATCCCACTTGAACGCCACCGTCTCATCTTCCGGCTCAACCTCAGGTTTCGGCGCAGGTAGCGCCTCGATCGATGCCATCAGATCGTAAATAAGCGGTTGGACGTTCGCTTTGTTAATCGCGGATATCGCGTAGTATTTGTCATCCCACGCCAGAGCTTCTAACACACGCTCAATTTGCGCCTGTGCCTCGTCTTCTGGCATCAAATCCACTTTGTTAAATACCAACCAACGCGGTTTATCCGCCAGCTTTTCGCTGTATTGATTCAATTCATCAATAATGGTGAACGCGTTATCAACCGGATCGGTACCATCAACGGGCAGCAAATCAATCATGTGTAACAACACACGACAGCGTTCCAGGTGTTTCAAGAAGCGAATCCCCAGTCCCGCGCCATCAGCCGCACCTTCAATCAGACCAGGAATATCGGCCACCACAAAGCTCTTGTCAGCCGCGACACGAACCACGCCAAGGCTAGGCACTAACGTGGTAAAGGGATAATCAGCCACTTTCGGCTTTGCCGCCGACACCGCACGAATAAAGGTCGATTTGCCCGCATTCGGCAAACCTAGCATCCCCACATCGGCCAACAACAACAGCTCCAAACGCAGCTGACGGACTTCGCCTTTAGTTCCCATGGTTTTTTGTCGTGGGGCGCGGTTGACGGACGATTTGAAACGCGTATTGCCAAGGCCGTGAAACCCACCTTTGGCTACCATCACTTTCATGCCATGTTGGGTTAAGTCGGCAATCACCTCACCCGTGTCTTCATCCACAGCCCGGGTACCAACAGGCACATTGAGTACCAAGTCTTCACCGCGTTTACCGGTACAGTTACCCCCGCGACCGTTTTCACCACGCGCTGCAGAGTGAAAGCGCTCAAACTGATAATCGATCAGGGTATTGAGGTTTTCGTCGGCTAGCAGATAGACATCACCACCATCACCGCCATCACCGCCATCTGGGCCCCCTTTAGGGACATATTTTTCCCGCCGGAAGCTGACGGTCCCATTGCCCCCGTCCCCGGCATCGACGCGAATAATCGCTTCATCTACAAACTTCATGCTAACTTCTCCGCACCAATTGCTAAAACGCACGTTTATTGCAACTAGCCTTATCCCAGATTAGTGAATGGCGATCTTATCGATCTTAGGATCATTTTTCTGCTTTGACCGACTTTCCGCGCCTCTCTGATCAAACGCTCATTGACCGGTGATCACCAGACACAATAAAAAGCCCCGCCAAAAGGCAGGGCTTCAGAAATTCGCTTGGCGTTGAAGCTTATTCAGCTTCGATAGTAACGAATTTACGGTTATGACGACCTTTGGTCTCAAATTTCACTTTGCCATCAGACAGAGCGAATAGAGTGTGGTCTTTACCGCAACCTACGTTAGTGCCTGCGTGGAATTTAGTACCACGTTGACGAACGATGATGTTACCTGCTAGTACAGACTCACCACCGAAGCGTTTAACACCTAGGCGTTTACTTTCTGAATCGCGGCCGTTTTTAGTAGAACCGCCAGCTTTTTTGTGTGCCATCTCTTCTCTCTCCTACTCTTAAGCGCTGATGCCAGTGATTTTGACTTCAGTGAACCACTGACGGTGGCCCATGTGCTTGCGAGAATGTTTACGACGACGGAACTTAACGATATTCACTTTATCGCCGCGACCGTGAGTAACAACTTCTGCTGTTACTTTTGCACCGCTAACAAAAGGCGCGCCAACTTTAACGTCTTCGCCGTTTGCCACTAGCAATACTTTGTCAAGTTCTACACTTGCGCCAGTTTCAACGTCTAGCTTTTCCAAGCGAATAGTCTGGCCTTCGCTTACTCGGTGTTGCTTACCACCACTTTGGAAAACTGCGTACATGTTTTACTCCGCATTTCCGCACGGCCTGCTGCAATATTGAGCAACAAGGGGTGCGCATATAATTCATCAATAGGGCGCGAATTCTACGGCAGAAATTGATTTGAGGCAAGAGGGGAAAGCAAGAAAATTGGTGAAAAGGTGCTCAGCATTAATTCCCACACATTTTCCCTGTGCGAGCGCTATCTCGTCGCCTGTCATCTGGTGTACTATGCCAAGCTAAATACCCGCTCTGGTGCCGATACTGACGAAGGTTTCACGCCATTCTGAACGTATTAACGTGCAATATTTCGCCTCTTGCTGCTAGTGAGTTGTGATTTATTTCGTTAGCTCGGCAGGCAAGTAACTAGGACAACGCCCGGATATATTCATGGATTTCAAATCAATCCAAGCCTTAATTAGTGATGACATGGCGCAGGTCGACCAAAAGATCCTCGCCCAGTTAAACTCTGATGTCGCGCTAATCAATCAGCTCGGCTTTTACATCGTTAACAGCGGTGGCAAACGACTGCGCCCGATGCTCGCTGTATTAGCGGCGCGTGCACTTGGTTATCACGGTGACAAACACACCACCGCCGCCGCATTTATTGAATTCATTCATACCGCCACCTTGCTCCATGATGACGTGGTCGATGAATCGGACTTGCGCCGTGGCAATGCAACCGCCAATGCCTTGTTTGGTAATGCGGCCAGTGTGTTAGTCGGTGATTACATTTACACCCGCTCGTTTCAAATGATGACCAGCCTACGCTCGTTACGCATTCTGGATTTAATGAGTGAGGCTACCAATGTGATTGCTGAAGGGGAAGTGCTGCAATTGATGAATTGTAACGACCCTGATACCACAGAAACCAGTTATATGCAGGTCATCTACTCTAAAACCGCGCGTTTGTTTGAGTCAGCCACCCAGATTGGCGCGATTCTTAACGAGGCGGACGCAGACACGGAGAAAGCCCTCCAAGACTATGGCCGATATCTTGGAACGGCGTTCCAGTTAATTGATGATGTGATTGACTACACCAGTGCTGACAATGAAATGGGCAAGCAAACGGGTGATGATTTGGCAGAAGGCAAACCGACGCTACCTTTGCTGCACGCGATGCAACACGGCTCTGAGGAAGAAGCGGCGATGATTCGTACCGCCATCGAAAAAGGCAATGGCCGCGATAAACTCGAGGCGATTTTGGCCTGTATGGACGCCTGCGGCTCACTGGCGTATACCCGAGCGCGTGCCGAGCAGGAATCAGAAAAAGCCATCCGTGCGCTCGATATATTGCCAGAAACCCCGTATAAACACGCCTTAGTGGCATTGGCGCATTTAGCGGTTGACCGCAACACCTAACGCAATTTAAGCCCCTCAGCCAAACTAAAAAGCGGCGCTGTTGCGCCGCTTTCCTCACCAAGGTCGAATGCCTACTATTTGGC
This sequence comes from Salinivibrio sp. ML323, assembly GCF_001995745.1. Lineage (NCBI taxonomy): Bacteria > Pseudomonadati > Pseudomonadota > Gammaproteobacteria > Vibrionales > Vibrionaceae > Salinivibrio > Salinivibrio sp. ML323. Next base: position 45,237 of record NZ_MUES01000012.1, read on the forward strand.
CGCGAACTCTTCGCCCATTTTGATATCTTTACGCAGCGTTTCCAGCATCTTGTCCATCGCTTGTTGCTCATAGGCACTTAGCTCACCGATGCTGAGGATCTCGTCGACTCCCTCTTTACCCAGACGTACCGGTTGAGCGAAGAAGCGGGCGTGCTGACCGTCGCCTTCAACATACGCACATTCCACCACGTTTTGCTCACCTTGCAGGGCGCGCACCAGCGAGAGGCCAAAGCGACATGCTGCCTGACCCATGGACAAGGTTGCGGAGCCACCACCGGATTTAGCTTCAACCACTTCAGTGCCAGCGTTTTGAATGCGCGGCGTCAAGGCTTCAGCCTCTTCTGGGCTAAATGTCACGCCTTTTACTTGCGACAATAGCGGCAGAATCGTCACGCCTGAGTGGCCACCGACAACAGGAATAGACACGTCGCGTGGATCCATCCCTTTCAGTTCACCGATAAAGGCTTCTGAGCGGATCACATCCAGCGTGGTCACGCCAAACAGTTTATTTTTATCGTAAACGCCCTTGGCTTTCAGCACATCGGCGGCAATCGCCACCGTGGTATTAACCGGGTTAGTGATAATGCCTACGCAGGCTTTTGGACACACATCAGCAATCTTTTCCGCCAATGATTTCACAATGCCCGCGTTCACATTGAACAAATCAGAGCGATCCATACCCGGCTTACGGGCCACCCCTGCAGAGATTAACACCACATCAGCCCCATCAAGTGCTGGCGTTGGATCTTCGCCGCTATAGCCTTTGATGGTGACCGGCGTGGGGATGTGACTCAAGTCAACCGCTACACCTGGCGTAACAGGAGCGATATCGTACAAGGCCAGGTCGGAACCGGCTGGTAAATTGTTTTTTAGCAGTAGGGCTAGAGCCTGACCAATGCCTCCCGCGGCGCCAATCACAGCAACTTTCATGTCGTTCTCCTTTCGATATTTCTTATAGTCCGGATCCGGTCCGGCTTCTGTTCGGGCACAAGTCGCCCATCAATGGAGCGAACTGTTGCTTCATCATATGCCCGCCCCTACCCCCACTCAAGCCTCAGGCGGTGATGATCAGTCTAAGCTCTCATTTTTTCATTCTCCCTTTGTTTGTCGCGGAGCGTCTGATCAGCAACAGTGATATTGTCGCCATTTTACACCCTCAGTGATTGCCCCCCGTTGCATGTATATGCAAAATAGCCACTCGTTTGTCATTGCGAGTCTGCCGTCATGCGTAACTCAGAAAAACAAGACCAATTGGTTCGAGCGTTTAAAGCGATCCTCAAAGAAGAAAAGTTCAGTTCTCAGGGTGAGATTGTCGAAGCCCTACGTGCTCAAGGATTTGAGGGCATCAACCAGTCGAAAGTATCACGCATGTTGACCAAATTCGGCGCAGTGCGTACCCGCAACGCCAAAATGGAAATGGTCTACTGCTTACCGATCGAACTCGGTGTCCCCACCACCGGCAGCGCCTTGCGTGAGCTGGTGATGGAGATCGACTATAACGAGGCTGTGGTGGTGATCCATACCGGGCCAGGGGCGGCGCAACTGATCGCACGGCTTCTCGACTCATTGGGCAAGGCCGAAGGCATCCTGGGTGCCGTGGCCGGAGACGATACCATCTTTATCACGCCCACCCGCGGTACCAGCACAGAAGCCTTATTTGAGGCGGTATGCGATCTGTTTGAATATCATTATTGATTACCCTATCAGGCAGCGCGAAGCCGCTGCCTACCTGCCTTATCTCACTTTTGAGTCACTGCAACGAAAGTAAAAGCGATAACATCGTTTTAATTTTTTGACACCCCTCTGTTACTATCTGCTTTTCGCTGCCACACACTGTTCACGTTTTCGTTAAATGTCAGTGAGACTGCGAGCGTAGCAGTGGGCTGCAGACAGGCGAGTCGCTCATCGATAGTGACGCAGCCGGGTATGCATTTCTCGGGACACTGTAGCCGCATCAGCGGTGCATATGATAAAAAGGACAAACTGCATGACGAAGACACATCAATCGTCTCCTGATGTGCAAGACATGGTGGCGCAAGCAGATACTGGCGCACGCTCACCGGATGGACTATCAGGACGTATTCTTTGGCTGGTACCACTTTGCTGGTCCCTGTTTCAGCTTTGGTATGCGTCGCCGCTACCTTTCGCGCTCGACTTTGGCGTACTCAATAATACCGAAGCTCGCTCGCTCCATTTGGCGTTCGCGATGTTTTTGGCCTACACCGCCTACCCCGCGCGTAAGACCTCCCCCCGAGATCGGGTGCCATTACTCGATTGGGTATTTGCACTAGCGGGTAGTTTGGCCGCCGGTTACCTCTTCCTTTTTTATAACCAACTTGCAGACCGTGCTGGCGCTTATACCTCGTTTGATATTACGGTTGCCGCCATCGGTATGATTCTGATGCTTGAGGCAACACGCCGCGCCCTTGGCCCACCGCTAATGGTGGTGGCAGGTGTGTTCTTACTCTATACCTTTGCCGGCCCCTACATGCCGGACGTCATCGCTCACAAAGGCGCGAGCTTGAATAAAGCCATGTCACACTTGTGGCTGACTACTGAAGGCGTCTTCGGGGTGGCACTGGGCGTCTCTACCTCGTTTGTATTCCTGTTTGTCCTGTTCGGTGCCTTGCTCGACCGCGCCGGTGCCGGCGGCTACTTCATTAAAGTGGCCTTCTCACTACTCGGTCACATGCGCGGTGGCCCCGCCAAAGCCGCGGTGGTCGCGTCCGGCCTGTCCGGTTTGGTCTCGGGTTCTTCGATTGCCAACGTAGTGACTACCGGGACCTTTACCATTCCCTTGATGAAACGCGTGGGCTTCCCAAGTCATAAAGCCGGGGCGGTGGAAGTGGCCGCCTCGACTAATGGCCAGCTCACCCCACCGATTATGGGGGCAGCGGCATTCTTGATGGTGGAATACGTGGGCATTTCCTACGTCGAGGTGATTAAAGCCGCGCTACTTCCCGCACTGATCTCTTATATTGCGCTGATTTACATCGTGCACTTAGAAGCCTGTAAAGCCGGCATGGAAGGCTTACCACGCCGTCATACCAGCACGGTACTGCAAAAACTGTTCTCGTTTATGACGGTGTTTGTTGGCTTGTTGGTGCTCAGCGCGGCGGTCTACTACGGCATTGGCTGGACCAAAGACGTATTTGGTGCCATGGCAACCGTGGTCATCGGTATCCTCACGCTGATTGCCTATGTGCTGTTGGTGCGTTACTCCGCCCAGTATAAATCGCAAGCAGCGGAAGACCCCGCGGCGGCTGATTTATCCGAGGTCCCCGAGCCCGGCCCCACCGTGCGTTCGGGCTTGTACTACCTGCTGCCAATCGGCGTGCTGGTATGGTGTTTGACCGTGGAGCGCTTCTCGCCAGGCCTCTCTGCATTTTGGGCGACGGTGTTTATGATTTTTATCATTCTCACCCAGCGTCCACTCATTGCCTACTTCAACCAACGCACTAACTTTAAAGAAGAAATTCGTGACGGGGGCGTTGATCTGCTCGAAGCCTTTGTGACCGGTGCGCGCAACATGATCGGTATCGGTGTCGCCACTGCAGCCGCGGGGATCGTGGTAGGTACGGTCACCCTCACTGGCATCGGCTTGGTGATGACAGACTTCGTCGAGTTTATCTCCGGCGGTAATATCTTCCTGATGTTGCTGTTTACCGCGGTGATCAGCTTATTGTTGGGGATGGGACTACCGACCACCGCCAACTATATCGTGGTCTCTACCCTGATGGCGCCAGTGATTGTTACTTTAGGTGCACAGCAGGGGCTAATTATTCCACTGATCGCGGTGCACTTATTTGTGTTCTATTTCGGTATTCTTGCCGATGACACCCCCCCTGTGGGGTTGGCTGCCTTTGCGGCCGCGGCCATTGCTAAGTCCGATCCCATCCGCACCGGTGTGCAAGGTTTTACTTACGACATCCGCACCGCCATTCTGCCATTTATGTTTATCTTCAATACCCAGTTGTTGTTGCTCGATCTCGATGGCCCCTTCCACCTGATTTTGACCATTGTGTCGGCGACCATAGCGATGCTGGCGTTCTCTGCCGCAACACAAGGTTGGTGGATGACTAGAAACAAATGGTGGGAAACCGCGCTACTGTTGTTAATCACCTTCTCCCTTTTCCGTCCAGGTTTTTGGTGGGACGAAGTGTATCCGCCGACTACCAGCTTCCCAGGCACAGAGATCACCCGTGTGGCGGAGCAGCTACCAGACGGGAAGCCGCTGCAGCTTGAAGTGGAAGGAGAAAACTTCTTTGGTGAGCAAGTCTCCAAGCACGTGGTATTGCCCGTGGATCATAGCCTTGAAAGCGGAAAAGCCCGCATTAACGACACAGGCTTAATGCTTCGCGAGGAAGACGACAAATTGTTGGTGGATATGATCCAATTTGGCAGTGACGCTGACAAAGCAGGGATTGATTTTGATTGGCAAATCAAAACAGTGACTATCGATAATGTCCGGCCATGGAAAGAGTGGGTGTTTGTCCCTACTCTCTTGCTCTTAGCATTGTTGGGGTGGAATCAACGCCGCCGTATTCGCCAAGCCTAATAACAGGGGGACGTGTGTGACACGTGCCCCTTTCTTTTATAAGTGCAAAGGATATCGCTATGTATAAACATATCTTGGTTCCGGTTGATTTGAACGACGAAAGCTTTGCAGATACCGCGGTCGATCACGCTGTTTGGCTCGCCAGCCAGTCAGGTGCCAAAATCCACCTGCTCACTGTATTGCCCGGCATTCATAATTCGATGGTCGCCTCTTACTTCCCTGAAGAAGCCGCCAATAAAATGAAACGTGACATGAAGCGCAACTTACAAGGGTTTGCGGATAAATATGTCCCCGACAACGTGGCCTGTCAGGTGTCGGTTGAAGAAGGTAAGCCCTACAAGGGGATCATTAAAACGGCAGAGCGCATCGGCTGCGATTTGATTGTGATGCCAAGCCATAAGCGTTCACGCGTCAATAAAATGATGCTGGGCTCAGTTGCCGCCAAAGTGCTCGAAGGTGCCAGTGTCCATGTAATGGTGTTAAAACCTTAACCATAGGGTTCAGGCACGTCGATGCGTGCCTGAGCATTGTTCACCGCTGGCGTTGATCATAGCCCCAGCGAGGCACCAAGGTTTGTTCGGCCCCCAAGTGATCTAAAATGCGCGCCACCATAAAGTCCACTAAATCATCGATCGACTGGGGCTGGTGATAAAAGCCTGGCGCGGCAGGCATAATGGTGACACCCATCTGCGACAGCTTGTGCATGTTTTCTAAATGCAGCGTTGAAAACGGGGTCTCGCGCACCACCAAGAGCAACTGTCCGCGCTCTTTAAGTACCACATCCGCCGCGCGTTCGATAAGGTTATCGGACAAACCATGGGCGATGGACGATAACGAACCTGCCGAGCAAGGGCACACCACCATTTGCTTGGGCGCTGCCGATCCCGAGGCGACCGGCGAAAACCAATCTTCTTTACCACAAACGATCAGTTTGTTGCTATCACATTGCAGATGTTCGGCTAATATTTTCTGTGCCGCTTGCGGGCCTGACGGAAGTTTCAGCCCATGCTCGGTCGCTAACACCACACGTGCGGCCGACGAGATCAATAAGAAAACCTGATAATCTTGTGCGAGCAAGCACTCGAGCAAACGTAGACCGTAGGGCGCACCGGATGCGCCTGTCCACGCCAAGGTTATTCGTTTATCCGCCATAAACCGCCTCCTTACTCGCCAGAGCTGTTAGCAGCTTGTCATGAATGCCGCCAAATCCACCGTTGCTCATCACCAGCACGGTATCGCCAGATTGCGTGTGCTCGCACAGCGCAGCCACCAACGCTTCAATATCGTCATGTCTATGCGCCGGCTGCGTGCAGTTGTCCACCACCGCTTCAAGCGACCAATCTAGCCCTTGCGGTTGATATAAGAACACCGTTTCCGCACGGGCCAACGACGCCGCTAGTGTATCCTTGTGAACCCCTTGCTTCATGGTATTAGAGCGTGGCTCGAGCACAGCGACAATGCGGCCATTACCCACTTTCGCGCGCAACCCCTCAAGGGTCAGGCGAATCGCCGTCGGGTGGTGGGCAAAATCGTCATACACAGTGACACCGGCTTGCTCACCGCGCCACTCAAGCCGACGCTTGGTATTGATAAATGTCTCGAGCGATTGGCAGGCCAAATCAGGTGTCACCCCCACATGACGCGCTGCCGCGATGGCCATCAACGCATTACGCACGTTGTGATCGCCGACCAAATCCCAGCTCACCGTCCCCACGAGTTCACCGGCAAAGTACACGTCAAATTGACTGCCAGCCGGGTCTTTTTTCTCGCTCTGCCACTGGCCATCCGGCCCTGCGTACACACACTCACTCCAACAGCCCATCGCCAACGTGTCCGTGACATTGGTATCGTCTGAGGGCGCAATAATTTGCCCAATCCCCGGCACGGTACGCACCACATGGTGAAATTGTTTCTTGATCGCCGCCAGATCATCAAAAATATCGGCATGATCGAACTCAAGGTTATTGATCACCAAGGTTTTCGGTTGGTAGTGGATAAACTTAGAGCGCTTATCGAAAAACGCACTGTCATATTCATCCGCTTCCACCACAAAAAACGGGCTATCGCCTAATCGCGCCGACGCGTTAAAGTTACTCGCTACCCCACCAATCAAAAAGCCGGGGGCGTAGCCACTGTCTTCTAAAATCCACGCCAGCATACTGGCGGTGGTGGTCTTTCCATGGGTGCCAGATACCGCCAGCACCCAGCGGTCTTGCAGTAGAAAATCATGCAGCCATTGCGGGCCAGAGGTATACGGCAAGCCTTGGTTGAGGACCGCCTCGACACAAGGGTTACCACGGCTCATGGCATTGCCAATCACCACCAAGTCAGGTGCAGGTGATAGCTGGACAGGATCATAGCCTTCGATAATATCGATTCCCTGAGACTCAAGTAGCGTGCTCATCGGGGGGTAAACATGGCTGTCAGAGCCCGTCACCCTATGCCCCAGTTGTTTTGCCAGCATGGCTGCGCCACCCATAAAAGTCCCGCAGATGCCTAAAATATGAATATGCATAGCCTTCACTGTATTGTTGATTGCCCTGTCGTTTGGCGCAGGCGGTTATTATGCCTTGGATTAACGCTTGGGTCTTATCGCTTGCGCGCATCTGACATGGTTTTTATGTCGCGATCACACTTCCCTGGCCTGATTCATTTCTTCAGTACGATTAAAAAGTCACGAAAGCTAGAATAGCGGCGATTCCAAGAGGCAGCTCACTGCCCATGTATCCGATTGCACAAGAAAGACAGTTCATCATCATTAAGGATTGAGAATGCCCGACATTAAGACCCTCGGCGAGTACATTGTTGAGAAGCAACACGCGTTTCCGCATGCCAGCGGTGATTTATCTTCTCTTCTCGCCTCCATTCGTCTGGCCGCCAAAATTGTTAACCGTGAAATCAACAAAGCCGGCTTGGTCGACATTGCTGGCGCGATTGGCACGGAAAACGCGCAAGGTGAAGAGCAGCAAAAACTCGACGTTTATGCCAACGAGAAATTTAAAGCCGCGATGGAAGCGCGCGACCAAGTGTGTGGCGTCGCCAGTGAAGAAGAAGATGACGCGGTTATTTTTAACAAACAGCTTAACCGTAATGCCAAGTACGTGGTGCTCATCGACCCACTGGATGGCTCCTCTAACATTGATGTTAATGTGTCTGTTGGCACCATTTTCTCCATCTATCACCGCGTGTCACCGGTAGGAACACCGCCCACCGAAGAAGACTTCCTTCAACCCGGTCACCGCCAAGTCGCCGCCGGCTATATCATTTACGGCTCATCCACCATGTTGGTTTACACCACGGGTGATGGTGTACATGGTTTTACCTACGACCCGTCCCTCGGGCTGTTCTGCTTGTCGCATGAAAACATGACCATCCCTCAAGACGGGAACATCTACTCGATTAACGAAGGGAACTACATCAAATTCCCACAAGGCGTCAAAAAATATATCAAATACTGCCAAGAAAACGTCCCACAGGAGAAACGCCCTTATACGTCGCGTTATATTGGCTCCTTAGTCGCCGACTTTCATCGCAACCTGCTCAAAGGTGGTATTTACCTGTACCCCAGCACGCTGGCCTACCCCAATGGCAAGCTACGCTTACTGTATGAGTGCAACCCCATGGCCTTTATTATTGAGCAAGCCGGCGGCAAAGCTACCGATGGCACCCAGCGCATCATGGACATCGCGCCGAATGAACTTCATCAACGCGTGCCTTTCTTTGTTGGCTCAAGCAATATGGTCGATAAGGTCGAAGAATACCTCGACACTTATCCGGATCATGACGACGAATAGGCGCAAAATAGACACCTAACGCCAGTCTTCCATGATAAAGAGGCGGCCAATACGGTCGCCTCTGTTATTTTCACGCTTGGCGGTTATAATTGGCACACACTTTTTCATTAAACAAAAGGACATCCCATGAGCCTGAACCAGGTCCCTGCGGGCAAAGAGCTGCCTGAAGATATTTATGTGGTGATTGAGATCCCAGCCAACGCCGATCCGATTAAATATGAAGTCGATAAAGATAGCGGCGCCGTTTTCGTTGACCGTTTCATGGCAACGCCTATGTTCTACCCATGTAACTATGGCTATGTGAACCACACCTTGTCTTTGGATGGTGACCCTGTTGACGTACTGGTTCCAACCCCATTCCCATTAGTGCCAGGCTCAGTGATCCGCTGCCGCCCTGTTGGCGTGCTGAAAATGACCGATGAGTCAGGTGAAGATGCCAAAGTGATCGCGGTACCGCACAGCAAGCTCACCAAAGAGTATGATCACGTGAAAGACGTGAACGACCTGCCTGAGCTGCTGAAAGCACAAATCACGCACTTCTTCGAGCGCTATAAAGAGCTAGAAGCCGGCAAGTGGGTAAAAGTTGACGGTTGGGAAGATGCCCAAGCGGCAAAAGACGAAATCCTGTCTTCATTTGAGCGCGCAAAACAGTAATCAGCCGCTTCAATGAAACACTGCCCGCGAGCCTTCGCGGGCTTTTTTGTCTCTATTTGACCTCAAACTGATAGAGCAGATCCACTGCCTGATCGACACCAGACACCGCTTCCAGATAAAGGTCTTGCATCAGTCGATAGCGCACCGTGAACACACCAATTGCATCGAAGATCCCCACGCCGTATTTCACCTCTAAATCGGGCAAGATATAACCGGATACTTCCACTTTTTGCTCATCGCCCGCGCCTGAGGTATCGAGAGTCAGATCCTCAACCCCAAACGCCTGACCAATCTCCCCGACCAACTTGCCACTTTGCGCTAAGCCCAAACCAATCAGCATCGAGGTCATATTGGCATCACCGGCACCAGCATCAAGCGCGCGGCCACGTAACAAATAGGACAGGGCATTGGCCTGCGAGCCAGCCGGGTCCATAAATACAGTCGCCACCGGGTCATCAGCGGGCCCGGTTAAGCGGATCCCTGCCGTCACATCTCCTTCAATACGTTCAGGGTTTCGAATCGCTTCCACTTGCAAGTAAGGCTGATCAGCGGGGCCATTGAATAAGATCTCGCCCTTTTTAATCAGCAAGTCTTGGCCAAACGAGCGATAAGTACCATCAAGCAAGCTCACATTCCCCACGATCAAGGCGCCTTGCTGATTGTTTTTAATATTAAGCTCGCCTGACAAACGAGATTTCAGTCCAAACGCCGCTAACTGTACATCTTCCCCCAGTACGAGTTGCACATCAGTCTGTAAGTTAAAGGGCACGGATTCACTTTGCTCAATATCCTCTGGCACATAGTTCTCTTTCAGCAGGACCGTATCGTCCGACAACGTGATGGCAGACTCGGGCAGGTTCTCGACTTCAATCCGCCCCCATGGCACACGAATGTCGCCCCGAATCGTCATATCATGTGGCGTTGCCGATACCGTGAGGTCAGGTGCGACATCCAGCCGCACCATTGGCGGCACATTGACGCGTAAGGTGTCCCCCGCCACGTTTAAGCCAAAGCGCCAGTCGTCCATACTGGGCCATTGCCCATCGCCGTTCAGTGCCAGCACGCCATCCGGTGTCACCAGCTTGCCTTCCACCTTGCCCTGCTTGCCATCCAACGTGAGCGCTAACTGCCCATCGTTCACATCAACAGGTGACGCCAAGCCTTTGACTCGCAATGCCTCAACGGTCAGTCCACCATATACATCAGGTAAGGTCAGCGGACCCTCGACCCGTAAGTTAGCATTCACTTCACCATTAATGTCCGCTTGTTGATCGCTACCCAGCAAAGGTTCGAGCTTGGCCAGTTGAACATCATTGACCGTCACCTCCCCCGTCAAAGATCGGCTTGGCGCCAACAAATCGTTCAAAGTAAAGGCCGAGGCCAGGGTCCCCCCTTCGGACAATGTCAGCGCCAGCGCGCCTTGCAATTTATCCTGATGCCAACGCGTATTGAGATTGGCATGTTGCCAGCCAATCACCAGCGGCGTATCAGCCTGCTGGCGCAGATCGCCATCCGCGATATCAATCGAGGCCTGTACATCCGGTGAGGCGTCAGGGTGCCAGCGTGCGTGAATCGCGGCATTGGCACGTGTATTGAGCTGCCATTCCGGCGGTAAGAAGGCCGCGATTTGCGCCGCTTCAAAGCCTTCAATTTTAGCGACGACATCACCTTGCTCGCCGATTGTCGCCGGTTGCGATAAGCACAAAGACGTTGATTGCCACTGCCAACAATGTTCGCCAACCTCGGTTTGCATATCAGCGAAACTAAACGCAATCGGTGCTGCGCTTTGCTGCACAATGTCGCCAAGATCGTCCACGTTCACCGATGTATCAAACAACCTCCCTTGCCAGCCTGTCTCTCGCGCCAGTGCGCCTTCAATACGCAGCGCGCCAGACGCCGGGGCACCTTGCCAGCGCAAATCCAGCTGATGCTCGCCTTCATCACCGCGCACGGATAAATCGAGGTTATCTAAGCGCACGGTTTGATAGCGCCCGCCTAATACTGATACCGTCAGATCGCCACCCAAGCTGTCTTTCAAGGCAAGATTGCCGTCTAACGTCAGCTGATTAATGCGCACATCTTGCCAACGCAGCTGCTTGGCTTGGAGTGCGAGCTTGGCATCTGGATGAGCAAACGGCCCGCTCAGCGTTGCATCGCCGCGGATCACGCCAGTGAACATCGGCAAGGATTGTGATAAGTCGGCAATATCGACCGACAGTCCCATTTGCCACTCATCACGCACTTGCCCTTGTGCCGTGACTTGGTTGGGGCCGTGCGACAGGGTCAGTCCCGATGTCGACACGCTCGGCTGGCCATCGCCATCCCGGTCATGCGCATTAAGGGCGCCTGCAACTGCCAGTGGCAGTTTTTGCAACGCCCCATGCACCACCAACGTGGGCACAGACACCTCCCACCCGCCTTGGGCGGTTAAGCGGCCACGATGGCTGATTGCACCGGTTAAATCCCCCGTAACCTCCGGCCATTGCTGCTGAGGTTGAATGTTGGCAAACCCTAACTCAGCTTGCCAAAAAGGCACGCTGGACCAATCCACGCTGGCACGCCCGGCCACCTTGCCCCCCAGTGTGTTAGCCTCCAGCTGCGAGAGAGTCAACGCCGTTAGGCTACCTTGGCCGGTCAAATTCACCTGGGTGGTCGGCACGTCAGGGCCATCGACGCCGGTTTGTAAGCCGAGCTGATAGTCAGACAAGTCACCATCGGCGTGAAATTGTAGCTCGCGTAATGCCGCGATCGCTTCCCCCGTCAACGGCCACGCCAATGCTTTGCTCTCCAGTTGCACGGCAAAAGGTAAGTTTGCCGCCAGCAGGTTTGCTTCTCCTTCCAGCGTCGCCGTCACCGGGCCGCGCGCGCTCGCGTTTAGCTTAAGCGCGGCAAGACTTCCTGAGGCCGACAGGGATAAAGCTTGGCCTTGAAGCGGAGCGAGGTCGGTGGTCAATTGAGTTTGCAAGGTTAGTGGGTACTCACCTTTAAGTATGATATCACCCGCAAGGTTTGCCGTGCCTTGGGGAGCAGCCACCGAAACGTTATCAATCGTCACGGTGCTGTCTTGAACACTGCCCGCCAGGGATAACGATGAAAGTGTTTGCACTGTGCCCGCTTCAATCCGCGTATCTTGTAGATGGAGCTGTTCCACCTCGATAGACAGCGGCAGCGCCGCCGTGGGTAGTTCCAGCCCCGGATAATGCCATGACGGGCTTGCCACCGCGCTATCCGGTTTGCCGACTGCTTGGTCGGTATTTTCTTGAGGCTCAGTGTCGCTCGGTAGGCTCACCACCAGCTGCTGCCAATCGGTCGGCGATAGGGTTAAGGTGTCGCTAACAAAATGCACGCCCCCTTGCAGTTGATGCCAACTCACCGACTGCTCGGCAACCTGAATCGCCACATCCTTAAAGGCAAAGGCATTGATATGAATAGGCAACGGCGCTTGGATAGCCGGCGTGGATACGTCTTGCGAGGATGCATCCTCCTCACTCGCCGGCAAATCAATATCAAGCGTGACCCCCTCGGCGGCCAATTGATCAATACAAAGCGCAGGCGTCAGTAAGCACTTACCTTGGATTACAAGCTTTAGCTGCTCGGCATTCAGTTGCAGCTGCGTATCATCATAGCGCACCCCTTGCAGCACAAAGCCGGTGAGTAGACTGCCGTCGGCCTCATCGACTGATAGCGCAGGTAGCGCTTTCTGCGCGCCCCACAGCCCAAACTGCAAGCCCACAGGTGTAAAAAGTGCGGCCGCTACCAGCCCCACCAAAGAAAAAATACTGATTAACGCAATAAACGTTAGCCTGACTAACCAACGACTCATAACTCAGGCCCTAGCGTAAGGTGTATACGAAAATCATCATCGTCATTATCAAAACCATGTGCGACATCAAGGCGAATCGGGCCGACCGGCGATGACCAGCGAATACCGGTACCAGCCGCACGCTTCCACGATAAACGACTGGTCCACGCGTCACCGCCATCGGCAAATAGCGCCCACCACCAATTGCCGCCAAGGCGATATTGATACTCTAGCGTCCCGGTCAACATATAGCGCGCACCGCTCAGCTGACCGCTTTCGTCACGCGGAGAAACGGTCTCGTAGCCATAACCGCGAATACTGTTATCGCCCCCGGCGAAAAAGCGTAACGATGGCGGCGCCTCACTAAACTGTTCAGAAATCAGAGCGCCACCATCGACGCGTAACAAACCGCGATGGTTTTTGTTCAGGCTACGAATCCACGCACTCCGCCCTTGCAAGCGCACCAAACTAATATCGGACAGCCAAACCGGATCGGCCGCTTCCAATGTAATCGATTGCTTGTCTCCCCAATGCGGCATTAATCCACCGCGTGCACGCGTGCGAGTGAAATTGATCCCAGGCAGCACCACGCTGACGCTATCTTCATCTTGCCCTTGGGTGTAGTCTTCATAAAGCCAGCGTAACGAGACACTGCGTTGCCAGCCGGTATCATACAGCCARTGTCTAGAAACCGACGTCGACACCTCAAGGCTGGAGGTGTCGCGTTGTTCGGTGTTTTGTAACCCTAACTGCACTTGATAATACTCGCGGGAAACATCCTCCAAAGGGACCTTGTAGGTCGAGGTCAACGTCTGCTCAGGCTCAGAAATCGCCAGTGATGTGGTGATACTATGGCCGCGTGAGTTATACCAAGGCTTGCGCCAGTTAAACTTGAACCGCGGACCAATGTCAGTGGAATACCCTATCCCGGTTTCAAACTTGTTGCGCGCCTCCGGGGTCAGCGTCACCTCGATCGGCACTTCATTATCCTCGGCATCTTCCATGTCCGCTTGCACCAAAGCACTGGAGAACCAACCGGTATTCGCGAGCGCTTGGTTAAACTCACCCAATGCGGAGACCTGATACGGATCGCCCGGGGAAAAGTCACGTAAGGTATCAAGACGCTGCAACTGAATTTGCGCGCCTTGGTAACGAAGCGCACCAAAGTGATAGCGCTTGCCACTGGCAAAGTGAAGCCGAATAAAGGCCTGCTGACGATCAGGCGCGACCTCTAGTCGCGTTTGCGTAAAGCGACCATCAAAATATCCCTTTTTCACCGCCAAGCTTTGAATCTGGCTTTTTAGCGTCTCGTAATCATTGTGATTGAGCCTCGCGCCCGGCTGCGGCCCGTTAGCCTTGAGAGCATGAAAATCGTCATCCATGCCCGCTTCACCGCTAAACACCACGTCCACTTGTGCCAAGCGAACAGGGTTGCCTGGATCAACCTTGACCTCCAGCGTATCGTCTCCGTCCATTCGCGTAGTGATCTTAGGTTGATAAAACCCCACCGCTTGCAGCGCTTTGCGCACATCTTTTTCGACGCGAGCAATAAACCGATAGGAGCCATCCCGCTCTTCTGGGTCAATCGCGGCTAAATAGGTCTCGACGTTGTCTTGTGCAATACCATCTAGCCCTTCAATATCTATGTCGACATCCGCACGAGCCATGTTAGACATCAAGCTGATAGCGATCGCCAATAGGGGGAATAACCGTATATTCATGCAGTGAGATCCATTACCCGGGTGTCGCCCGGCTAAATTGATGATATCTTGCCATATTACGTGTTGAGYGGGGCAGGAGGCCAGCACCATGTTGTTCATAAGGTGCGGGATCCATGCCTGAATGCCAACCATTAACGCGCATAGCAGCACGCGTTGCGCTTTTCATCACAGCAGTCAAAGGATGCCTATGTCGATGCAATCTTCCTTTACCCAACCTGACAATGCGATAGCCGATCGCACCGAACCGATTATTCCAGCCGAACCGCACGCGGTATTTAATCAGCCTATCACGGCCATGCCAGCGGCTGGTCAAAAACAGGTCATTTTTGGTATGGGCTGTTTTTGGGGGGCCGAGCGAAAGTGGTGGCAACAGCCGGGGGTGGTGATGACATCGGTGGGATACAGTGGCGGTGTTACCCAACATCCGCGCTATCAAGACGTCTGCACAGGACAAACCGGCCATGCCGAAGTGGTTAACGTGATTTTTGATCCGTCCGTAGTGAGTTTAGACACCCTACTGACGGTATTCTGGGAAAACCACGACCCGACCCAAGGTATGCGTCAAGGCAATGACGTCGGCCCGCAGTATCGCTCCGCGATTTACTATTGTGATCCTGCGGATCAAGCCAGTGTCGAAGCGAGCCTGGCCACTTATCAAGCGGCATTGAGAGAGGCCGGCAAGCCAGATGCGGTGACTACCGAGATCGCACCGGCTGGCGGGTACTACTTCGCGGAAACTGGCCACCAGCAGTACTTGCACAAAAATCCGCAAGGCTACTGCGGCCTGGGTGGCACAGGGGTTTGTTTCCCACCGCAATAAGCCTTTGCTCAATGGCGAGGCATAAAAAAACACGTCCGCTTGGACGTGTTTTTTCAGTGTGGCGATGTTTATGCAGTAATGGCCATGGCTTTAATTTCTTTATTCACCTCAGTCATTACCGATAACGCTCGTTTGTCACTGTGCCCCGGCGGCAGTAAACGGCCACCATCAAACTCAAACGCGCCTACACCCTCGATGTAGAGTCGGCCCTTAAAAAATCGTTTCACATACCGCGCAATCTGGGTTGGTCGATATTGACGAAAGATGCGAAGCATAAGGATCCCTTTCTTGTTCTCAAAGTCTGTCTAAGCAGACCGAAACGGCAATTCATTTTTTCACCGTCACGATGACCGTATGATATTGCCACCTTGGAGCGCCAAATATTATCTGGCAATCTCCGCGTAAAAAGCTAAGCAAGCAAAGTGCCATCTCAAGTAAGATGGCAATCACAGCATTAGAGTCTGCGTGCGAACAGAAGTTCCCGCTTTAGAGAAATACGTTTTGCGGCACAAGTTCGACCGACACAGAAAAGTCCGATCTTGCGCACGGAATCACCCTAGATACTTGGCACAAATCACCGTGTGACGTAACCATAGATAACTTGGCACCTGATGCCAAATAGTACCCACAAACATGGATGATCAATAATGAAAAAAACCACCCTACTTGCTCTCACCTTTGCGTTATTCTCCGGCACGAGTATGGCGCACACGCTCCAAAATGGTGCACCCTTACCGCCAGCCAAGGTCGCCGAGCACGGCGAATTGACGCTGAATGGCGACGATATCGTTTATCAAACTTGGCAAACCGAACAATTGCCGGGCAAAGTACGCGTGATCCAGGCCATCGCCGGACGCAGCAGTGCCAAGGAAATGAATGCCCCCTTGATGGAAGCCATCACCGCCGCAGACTTTGACGATGCTCGCTACCAAACCACCACCATCATTAACCAAGATGATGCCATGTGGGGCACCGGTGGCTTTGTCAAATCATCAGCCGAAGACAGTAAACGTGAGTTTAGCTGGTCATCGATTGTGCTCGACGAAAACGGCAATGTCGCAGAGGCATGGCGCCTAAAAGAAGAAAGCTCGTTAATTGCCGTATTGGATGACCAAGGCTCGGTACGCTTTGTCAAAGAAGGCAAATTAAGTGCCGACGAAGTGAATCAAGTCGTCAGCTTGGTCACCCAATTAGTCAACCGATAACAACCACGCGCGGGGACAGCCCGCGCTGTCATTCAACACTTGGCGTTGATGATGATAATTGTTATGTTATCACATTACTTATGTGGCACGGAAGTTGGCATGTCTCGGCGATTGATCGTCCATCTGCTATTTGTTTTGATGCTCAGCCAAGCTGGGCTGTGGGGAGAGCATCACCTCGATACCTTCACCCCAACGCATCATAGTGAGCACTGCAGCGCCTGCCATTTGGTGCCGCCAGCCCTCTTAGCTTATGCGGTCTCAGCACCTGTGCCCACCTATGTGGTCAACGCAATTGTTACCCTTTCAAAGCCACCACGTGCTTACCACACCGCCATTGCCTTTTCAGCTCGCGATCCACCTAGTCGAATAAATTCCCTCATGATTTAACCCATTTATTCACTAGGAGAACACAATGAAAACACGTTTTTTACCCAGCATTATCGCCATGGCCGTTACGATGGCTGCGACGTCGGCACTCGCCGAAGAAGCCAATTACCAATCGTTTGACGCCCACGTGCACGGTGAAGTGGCCGCTAGCCTTGCCCAAGACGGTGAGCGTGTGCTGATTGAGCTGACCGCGCCCGGCCATGATGTGGTTGGGTTTGAGCACCACCCGAAAAATGCCGCCGATCAGCAAACGCTCGAAGATGCCTATGCATTACTGCGTGATGGCGGGAAACGCTTCCAACTTGCCGAAGCGGCGAATTGCCAGCTCGCCGAGACCAAAGTCACCAGCAGTTTTAACGACTACGATGAGCATCACGGCCATGAGGAGCATCATGGTCACGATGAACACCACGGTCATGACGAGCACCATGACCACGACGAACATCACGGCCATGACGAGCACCATGACCACGACGAGCACCATGGCCATGACGAGCACCATGACCACGACGAACATCACGGCCACGACGAGCACCATGACCACGACGAACACCATAACCACGACGAGCACCACGGCCACGATGAACATGATGCTCACCATGACGACCATCATGGACATGATCACGGTAACCACAATACCTTATCCGCGAACTATCAATTCGTTTGCCAAAACCCACAAGCCTTCACCGAATTGAAAACTGATTGGTTTAGCCTGTTTCCCAACACAGAAACCATCAAAATTCAGGCCTTTACTAATGATAAGGTCTGGGTAGACACCTTGAATCGTGCCAAGTCGCACATCCAGTGGTAGGGAAAAAGGAGGCGGGGCGCGTTAAGCGCCCCTGTCAGGCATGATTACCATCGAACAACTGCGTTTTACGTGGCCAGATCAGTCGCAACCGATCTTAGACATCGATAGCTTTGCGGTCGGTGAGGGCGAGCATGTATTTTTAAAAGGCCCCAGTGGCAGCGGGAAATCCACGCTACTGAGCCTGATTGCAGGTATTCATACCCCACAATCGGGTGTGTTGACAGTCAATCACCAAGCGCTGACAGAACTGAATGATCGCCAGCGGGATCAGTTTCGCGCTAACCATATTGGTTATATTTTTCAACAATTTAACCTGCTACCGTACTTATCTGTGCTTGATAATGTCACTGTGCCGCTGCGCTTTTCTCATGCGCGACGTCAAGCACTTCACCACTCCCCGCACCAAGAAGCCGGCACCTTACTCGATCGATTAGGCTTACCGGCTAGCTGCTACCATCAGCCAGTCACTGCGCTGAGTATCGGCCAGCAACAGCGGGTCGCAGCGGCACGGGCATTAATTGGGGCACCAGCGTTAATTATCGCTGACGAACCGACCTCTGCGCTTGATGCGGACACCCGGAATACCTTTATTCAGTTGCTTCAAGACCGATGCCGAGAAGCCAACAGCAGCTTATTGTTTGTCAGCCATGACAGCCAATTAGCGCCCTTGTTTGACCGCGATGTCTCACTTCCCGCGCTTAATCGCGCCATACATCGCGAGGAGGCCAACCTATGATTTCGCTGTTAGGATTGGCGGGGCAAAGCTTGAAGAATCGCCGCGCCACCGCACTGCTTTCTTTACTGACAGTCACCATTGCCGTGGTGCTCTTGCTCGGGGTAGAGAAGGTGCGCACCCAAGCTAAAGCCAGCTTTGCCAACACCCTCTCCAATACCGATTTAATTGTCGGTGCCCGCTCCGGTCCCATTAATTTACTGCTCTACTCGGTGTTTCGTATTGGTAACGCCACCAACAATATCGGCTGGGACAGTTACCAGCGCCTTAATGAGCATCCGGATGTGAGTTGGACCATTCCCATTTCACTGGGGGACTCTCACCGCGGCTTTCGCGTGGTCGGCACCACCAATGATTACTTTACCCATTATCAATATGGTCAAAAACAACCACTCGCCTTTCGCCAAGGCGGCCCATTTTCCGGCTTATTTGATACCGTGATTGGTGCCCAAGTGGCGAAAGAGTTGGGGTACAAGATGGGCGATAGCCTGATCATTGCCCATGGACTGGCCGACAAAGGCTTTAATCAGCATGACAACTTGCCCTTTACGGTCACTGGGATCTTGGCCCCCACTGGCACCCCCGTCGACCGTAGCGTGCATGTATCGCTCGAGGCCATCGAAGCGATTCATGTCGGCTGGGAAAGTGGCGCACGACTCGGCCAAGGCCTGACCCAAGCGCAAGCGCAACAGCGCGAGTTGCAACCGGAACAACTGACCGCGGTGATGGTGGGCTTGAACAGCAAAATCAAAACCTTCGCTGTCCAACGTTGGGTCAACACCTATCCACGCGAACCATTAACCGCGATTATGCCCGGCATTGCCTTGCACGAGCTATGGGGCATGATGCGGGTTGGCGAACAAGCCCTGCTGGTGATCTCTGGCTTTGTCGCCGTCGCCGGGCTGTTGGGCATGCTCTCAAGCCTGCTCACTAGCTTGAACGAACGTCGACGAGAAATGGCAATCTTACGTGCGATGGGCGCGCGCCCTTTGCATATTATTTTGCTTTTGGTCAGTGAGGCGGTCGCGATCACCCTCGCAGGAATCGTCGTTGGCGTGCTCCTGCTTTATGGTGGACTCGCGCTGGCGCAGCCCTATATTCTCAGTGAATTTGGCTTGTTCTTGCCACTCGACTGGCCGTCTTCTTACGAGCTATCACTGATGGCCGGTGTGTTGGTCGCTGGCTTTATCGTGGGCTTGATCCCGGCTTGGCGCGCCTATCGACAGGCGCTCGCTGATGGCATGACAATTAAGGTATAACAGATGAAAAAACGGATAATGCTCGGACTTATCGCCTTGCTTAGCAGTCTTTTTGGCTCTCAGGCTTGGGCAAATAGCGAACCACTCACGCTGGATTGGATTGATTTGGTGCCTGAGCATGAACGTGCTCAATTTGATAGCCGCGGGATGCCGGAAATCAGCCACGACAGTGAGAATCCACAAAGCCTGGTCGGCTCTGTTCGCCCAGAGCTCAACAACAGCCAAGTCAAAATCCCTGGCTTCGTGATCCCACTGGAAGGCGACGATAAAGTGGTAACGGAATTCCTACTGGTGCCCTTTCTTGGCGCCTGTATTCATGTTCCACCCCCGCCACCCAATCAAATTGTTTATGTAAAGTTTGCCGGCGGCGCGCCGATTCAACAGTTATGGGATGTGGTCTATGTCGAAGGCACGCTGAAAACCGAACATGTGAGCCATGACTTGGCAGAGGTGGGTTATGTGCTACAAGGCACCGACTTAACGGACTACGACGACGGATAAGTCCCTATCAATCAGTGAGCCTGATCGGCGCACCCGATGTTGTCAGACAATATAATGAGACAAGATCGCCAGTGCGCCAATGTACACGGCAATCAGTAGCAGATTGATGGGGTTGAGTTTTTGCTTGCGCACACGCATCCCTATAC